>JBGSWU010000295.1:0-10056 GCA_041751795.1 Thermomicrobiales bacterium | reverse complement strand
GATGTTCGAGGAGTTCGGCGTTGACGTTGAAATTGGACGACTGATCTGGGTGATCGAGCACTTCTTCGCGACCGACGACATTCGGACGCACCAGATCGCCTTCCTGTATGAAGTCAATCTTCCTGAGGACTGCGACCTGTTGGACCTTTCCCGAGATTACGAAGGGTCTGACGAAGGGACACCTTTCGTCGCACGCTGGTTCCCGGTCGATTCGCTTCAGGAGACGCAACTGATGCCGTCATTCCTCCGCGAGGCCCTGCGGGATATCCCGCAATCGCCGCAACACCTGGTGCATGTTGACGCCCGGCAGTGACCAACAACCGATGACTCGCGGTGCGAATACTGCGTAACGGTAATGGCGGCCCCATAGCGCCACCGGAGATTGTTCAGACAGGATTCCATGTTCTACACAGTTGGTCGATTCGCGTACGCCCACAGGCGGCTGGTTATCGGAGCCTGGCTGCTATGTTGCCTCATTTCGGCGCCACTGATCCTTCGCTTGCCATCGGTGCTTGCGGTTGGCGGTTTCTCAAACTCGGGCATCGAGTCTGCTCGGGCGCGTGCGCTGCTCGAGGATGAGTTGCCATCATTTTCTGCGTCGGTTCTCGTCGTCATATTCGAGTCGGCGGATCTCACTGCGTTCGACGCTGCCTTCGCTTCGGACGCGCAATCTGCGTTGTCTGACGTCGTCGAATTACCGGAGGTCACGGGTGTTGTTGGATTCCAGGACAATCCTCGCCAGATATCGTCGGATGGCCACACCGCCTACACCCTGATACGCCTCGCTCCATCTCCTGAGGAATCACAGCGACTGATGCCAGTCATTCGGGAGAGGCTGGAAACGACCAACCTGAAACTCACGCTCGCCGGTCCGCCTGCGTTCTATGAGGATGTGGAGCGAATCTCTGAGCAGGATCTTCGTCGCGCAGAAGCGATCGCAATTCCGTTTGCCTTGATCGCGTTGTTGCTCGTCTTCGGTTCGGTCGTCGGCGCCGTCGTACCGCTCGTCGTCGGTGGACTGAGTGTCGCCGCCGTTCTCGGGCTGATCTTCGTCGTCGCTGGAATCGTCGACATGTCGATCTTCGTCCTCAATCTGACGACGATGCTCGGACTCGGGCTGGCGATAGATTATTCCCTGTTCATGACGAGTCGCTTCCGCGAAGAGCTACGCGAGCGACCAGTTCCCGAGGCTGTCGCCGTCACGACTGGAACCGCTGGACGGGCCGTTTTCTTTTCCGGATTGACCGTCCTGATTGGCTTGTCGGGTCTGGTCATGTTCGACTTCATGTTCCTCCGCTCGGTCGGCATCGCCGGTGCATTGGTCGTCCTCGTCGCCGTCATCGGGGCATTGACGCTGTTGCCAGCCGTCCTCGGCGTCGTCGGCACGCGGATCGACCGGCTGCGCATCTTCCCTGAACGCCCTCAACGCGCTGACCGGGGGTTCTGGCACGGACTGGCGAACTGGGTAATGGCCCATCCATGGCTCGTCCTCATTCCGACGCTCGTCCTTCTGCTCGGGCTTGGCCTGCCATTCCTGAACGTAAAGGTCTCGTCGCCGGACGCGACGATCCTCCCGTTGCGAGTCGAGTCTCGCCAGGGGTTTGAAACGCTTCGCCGTGAGTTCGGCAGCGGTGAAATCTCACCGATCGTCGTCGCCCTCGAAAGCAACGATCCAGTAACGTCGGACGAAAACATCAGAGCGCTTTACGACTTCACGCGTCACTTCGCCGCTGACGAACGAGTCGTGCGTATCGATAGCATTGTCACGCTCGACCCACGCGTCTCACTTGAGCAATATCAGTTGCTATACAGCCAGCCAGACAACATCCCGGATCGGTTCGTCGCGACGAACTACCGTGAACTCGCCGCCGACAACGCGACAGCTGTCCTGTTGTATACACGTGGTCTCGCGGGTGCTGATGAGTCAAAGGCGCTGCTTGCCGACATCCGTCGGTACAACGTCGGCGGCGACTTCGACATGCTGGTCGATGGCGGCACAGCGGAAATCGTTGATGTCGTCAACGAGATGTACGCAGAGTTCCCGCCTGTCGCAGCCGTCGTTATTCTCGCCACCTACGTCGTACTGCTGTTCCTTTTTCGCTCGGCGATTCTCCCTCTGAAAGCGATCGCGATGAATATCCTCTCGATCGGCGCGTCCTACGGTGCGTTGGTATTCATCTTTCAGGATGGAAACTTCGCCAGCCTGCTCGGATTCGAACCGCTAGGCTATGTTGAAGCATCGCTACCAATTCTGATGTTCTGCGTGCTCTTTGGATTGAGCATGGACTACGAAGTCTTCCTCCTGTCACGCGTCCGCGAGGCATACCTAGTCTCCCACGACAATCGCTCCAGTGTCGCGCTGGGCCTGCAGGGAAGTGGCCGGATCATCACTGGAGCCGCCCTGATCGTCGTCGTCGTCACCGTGTCGTTCGTGTCCGCTGAGATCGTGCTCGTTAAGGCGCTCGGCCTCGGCATCGCCATCGCTGTCTTCATCGACGCCACGATCGTCCGGGCGTTGCTCGTCCCAGCGACGATGCGACTGCTCGGCGACATGAACTGGTGGCTTCCCAGACCCATCCGGAGACTGTTACCGAAACGAGAGTTCGAACATTGATTCACAAGAGAGCCTCTGCAGCGTCCCTAGTCAGTGGCGTTGCGTCCGTGAGATTCCGACTCCCATACCCCATTTTCCTGATCGTAGCCGCCGTGTTGCTCGCTAGCTGCGGATCAACTGCCGATTCTGCGCCAGTGACGACGGAGCCAACACCAACAAGAGCGGCTGCGGCATTTGCGTCGCCTCCCCCCGAGATCGAACCGGTAGAGTTCCCCAAGGACGAAGCTCCGCACGACATGTTGACCGAGTGGTGGTACTACACCGGGCACCTGTACACCAACGACGGCACTCGATACGGCTTTGAATACGTCTTCTTTCAAGCGCGACGAGGCGCGTTTCCACCCTACTTTGCCAGCCACTTTGCGATCACAAACAGTGCTGACGACGAGTTTGTCTATGCTGAACGAGCCGGAGGCAACGCGATCGTCGAAACCGACGCAGGCTTTGCCTTTGACCTGGATGGCTGGACGATGCGCGGAGCGCTTGGTGAAGACGAACTGATGGCCGACATGGGCGACTATGCGATCGACCTGCAACTCTCGTCGACGAAGCCACCCGTGCTCCACGAAGACATCGGATACGTCGATTTCGGCGCGTCTGGCGGTTCCTATTACTACTCCCGGACACGGATGGAGGTCGAAGGCACGCTGACAATCGATGAACAACCCTTGACCGTTACCGGTGAAGCATGGTTCGACCACCAGTGGGGCAACTTCATAACCGTCGGCGCTGGCGGCTGGGACTGGTTTTCTGTGCAGCTAGACGACGGCCAGGACCTGACGATCTCGCTGATCCGCGACGACGACGGAAACGTCGTCACATCCTACGGAACGCTCGTTCGTTCGAATGGCGACCAGATGAATCTCGGGGCAGGCGACCTGGTCGTCAAGACGACGGACGCCTGGACGAGTCCTGCCACCGGCGCGACCTGGCCCAACGGCTGGACGATCGAGCTTCCAGGCGAAGAGTGGTCGCTGACGCTCAAACCATCGATGCCAGATCAGGAACTGCTAACCCTCGCCAGTACCGATGTCATCTACTGGGAAGGTGAAGTACTTGTCGACGGAACCGTCAGTAGACAACCCGCATCCGGCCTCGGCTACGTCGAACTGACAGGCTATGCTGATGGTCTCCCGGTACAACTCGGCGAGTAGACAGGCACCGACGTCGCGTTTCGTTGCCGACAATCTCGTGGAAACCCCGCATCGGGACTTCAGCGAAGGATGCTATTCTGCAGCGGGGTCGAGATAAACATCCGTCGAAGGATCGTCCGTGACTGACATCAACCCTAATGAGCCAAAGCCGATCCATCTCGGCCCGAAGTACGGCGCGCAGTTCAGCGACTCCAGCGTCGTCCGCGCCTATCGTCATCGCCCGCCTTATCCTGACGAACTGTTCGTCATCCTGGCCAGGTTGCTGACGGATGGTCCATACGCAGTCCTCGATGCCGGTTGCGGCAGTGGTGATCTCACGCTTGGAATGCTTGATCACTTCCCCGCGCTGGAACGCCTCGACGCAGTCGATGTCTCAGCAGAAATGGTTGCAGCGGGACAGAAGCGGGCTGGCGATGATGACCACCGCGTTCACTGGCAGGTCTCACCAATCGAAACAGGCAGACTCACTCCACCCTACGCACTGATCACTGCCGGAGAGAGCCTGCACTGGATGGACTGGAGCGTCGTGATGCCTCGCTTTCATCATGCACTTCTGCCCGGCTGCTTTCTAGCAATTGCAGGCCGCCACGAACGTCGGTCGGAATGGTCTGACGAGTTGCTGAAGATTGTCCAGCGATACTCAACCAATCGAGATTTTCAGCCGTACAACCTGATCGACGAACTCAGTGCTCGAAGACTCTTCACTGCCGTCGGCCAAGCGTCGACACTACCCGTCACACACACGCAGTCGGTGGACGATCACATCGAGTCATGGCATTCCCGCAACGGGCTCTCTCGTGATCGGATGACTTCTGAGGCTGCCGACAACTTCGACCGCGAAGCACGAGAACTGCTGGCCAACGGTGGACACAAGACGACGGTGGCGTTTGACGTCGTTGGAACCGTGACGTGGGGACTACCGGCGAACTAGCCCTGCTTTGTCAAGAATGATCGACAGTACCCGCTCGTCAAGAACCTCGACCGATCGTATCGGACTGAATCGATCGGGGCGACCAAGCCGATCAACGACAATCGGTGTTGCCCCTGCAGCCTCCGCTGCTTTAAGACCGGGAATTGCATCCTCGATGACGACACACTCTTTCGGCGACACACCGAGTGCAGCCGCTCCCATCAAGTACGGCTTCGGATCCGGCTTACCGGATATCGATTCGTCCGAACTGATTGTCGCGTTGAACACATCGATCAGTTCAAAACGATCGAGGACGAGATCTGCTTCGAGACGTCGAGCGCCAGTCACGAGCGCGAGTGGCAGGCCGTGGTGGTGCAACTGACGCGCTAACCACTGCCCATCGTCAAATGCGGTAACGAGATCGCTGAAGCGGGTCGAGAATCGCGCCAACTTGTTGGCCATGACGGACTCGATATCAGCCGATACGTGGTTGATGAGGAACCACTCCCCCAACCCATCTCGATCTGGTCGGCCAAAGAACACCGCTTCCCACGCTTGGTCGTCCGGCAATGGAAGCCCGAATTCTTGCAACGCGTCGCGAGTGACCTCCAGGTGTGCCGGTTCTGAATCGACGAGAACCCCGTCCATGTCGAACATTACCGCTTTGATCATCTGTCCCAGCCTGCTTCCGCATCCTCACGTCGACCCCACGCCGAGTGATTCCTGATCGTCGAAATTCGGGCAAAACGAAAGCCGGCCACTGAGGGCCGGCTTCCTGGTGTTTCGGGCATTCACCCCGAAGGTGGTCAGACTAGCTGGCCGCCTCCAAGGCGATGCCCTTAAGACCATGACTACTCATGATTTGGCATCACCTCCTTCGCCCTGAACGGTATCTTCACTAAGGGCGGACCCGTGAATTGCTTCACAGGACAGGTCAACGCGGAAAGCATACCAGCGACTGTTTGCAGTGTCAACGACTAGAAGTCACGGATATTGATTCGCTTCGTACTACCAAAAGACCGGCACTTAGAATTGACGATTCTCATGACAATCCGATCGTGAATGGCCGTTTACTGACCTGGTATCTTCAATTCCTGGCCAATCCGAATATCGTTGGGGTCGGAAAGTCCATTCAGTGAAATCAGTTCATCAAGCTCAACTTCGAAGCGCACGGCGATACCGTAAAGCGTATCGCTTTCCTGAACGACGTACACATCGGGCTTGGCTTCTACGACGGTTGGCGCCAGCCCGGCGGTCGTCGTTGCTCCAGCGACGAACGGCGTTGGAGTCACAATCCGTAGCGGATTTACTCCGGTCGGTGTCGCGGCGTCGGAAACGCTTGTCGTCGGCGTCGCGGCTTCGTCGTCGCCAGTCATTTCAGCGATTGAGCATCCGCTCGTCACGATCGCGAAAACCAATGCTGCCCTCGCAATCGATCGACCGGCGGGAATACATCTACGAAATGACAGCAGCATCTTGTGTCCATTGATACGCATCAGGGCGGCGATTCGCGAGCGACGGTAACTCCCGTCGAATCCGCGAGAGCGTTTCCAGATCGCATTCGGCGATACTGACACCTGGTCCGTCACCAGCGGTTGAAAGCACGACACCCCAGGGGTCAACGATCATCGAGCGACCGTGTGACTTCCAACCGTTGGGATGACTTCCGCAGGCGTTCGCTGCCAGCATGAAGATCTGATTCTCAATGGCGCGTGCCCGCAGCAAGACCTCCCAATGATCTTTACCGGTATGGGAATGGAATGCGGCCGGGACGGCAATCACTTCGGCTCCCTGTAACGCAAGCAGACGGTACGTCTCTGGAAATCTCAGGTCATAGCAGATGGTGAGCCCAAGCCTGACGCCGCCCGCATCAACAACGACCAGTTCATCGCCAGGAGCAACCGTCGCCGACTCCTGAGATAGGACGTCACCACCAATCGACACATCGAACAGGTGAATCTTGCGATACTTCGCGATGAGGCTTCCGTCGGGGTCGAATACGACCGTGCTGTTGAAGACCCGCGGCTCTCCAGGAGCAGTCTCAAACACCGATCCACCATGGAGCCAGATTCGATGTTGTCGCGCAACCTCGGCGTGCCGGTCCGTCGTTGGACCGGGGATCGATTCCCCCGCATCGCGGGTACCGTCGCTGTCCCCCATGTATGTCCAGGTTTCCGGAAGCGAGACAATCGTCGCGCCCAGCCCGGAGGCCCGGTGGATCAACGAAATTGCTGTCTCCAGATTCTCCGTCTTCTCGGCGCCAGCGTTCATCTGCACTGCTGCCACCCGTACACGCTCTGCCACGTCGCGTTCCCCTTCCCCGACCACGATCCTGTGTCACACGATGATACAAAATCAAGTCCTCCCAGCCCCTCGACACTAGCGAACCGGGGCTGGGAGGACACAGGGGCGTCCGACGGTTAGTTGCGACAGTTCTACATCAAATTCAGAACCCTGCATGCGGCGTCAACACCCGATGCATCGGTCGCTGGTTTGTCATCCACGTCAGTAATCACGCCGTCTTCATTAACATAGTACGTGACACGACGATGACTTCCACGCTCGGCGTTGTACACGCCGTAGGCCTGACCAACAGCCCCCTTCGGGTGGAAATCGGAAAGGAGCGGAATCTTGAGATCCCTCGCTTCTTTCCACGCTTTGTGACTCCAGTGCGAATCGACCGAGATCCCAAACACTTTTGCGCCAGATCCGGATACCTGGTCCCAGCCAGCGCTGAACGCATCCATCTGGTTCTGGCAACCAGGACTCCAGTCGAGCGGATAAAACGCCAGGACAACTTTCTGGCCTGTAAGATCCGACATCGACACCGTTTCACCGTCACCCGACTTCAGTGTGAAGTCTGGTGCAGGGGTACCCGGTGACAGTAACTCAGTCATGACGTTCATCCTCCCAAGATGATGTTCATTCGTATCCGGCTACTGCCATTTCGTTGTACGCTGGCAGTAAGATCAAACGGCGCGATGATCACGCAAACGGCTTCATCAGGTCAACGTGTACAACCAGCGGGAAGACGTATGAATTCCACGACAACGGAACCAACCCCGCCATTCAGCGTCGCATTGACCCGCGTCGATGCCGATGTTGACTCCGCAATGCGAAGAGTTTTCGACCTTCTCGGTGACGAGGCAACCCTCGAGAATCGACCGTCCGGACTTGTCACGATCAAGCCAAATCTGACTGCCCCACGTCCGTCGGGAAGCGGAATCGTGACTGATGTCGCTGTCGTCGAGGCATTCGTCCGGCTGCTCCGTGAACGCGCACCGGATGTGCAACGAATCGTCGTCGCTGACGGTCCAGGCATGGTAGATACCGCACGTTGCTTTACGATCGCTGGCTACGATCGGTTGCGCGATCTCGGCGTGGAACTCATCGACTTGAATTCGGCTCCGACTCGCACCACACCCGTTCCCGCATCACTCCGGTATACCGTGCTGGAGATTCCTGAAGTTGTCCTCGATGCGAATCTGTTCGTCAGCATCACGCCTCCGAAAACCCATACCGACGGGCTGTACACGTTGCATGCCAAGAACATGTTTGGGGTGCCTCCAACTCGATTCTACGGACGCCCGCGACGCGCATTCCATCGGGCGGGCGTCAGTGAGGTCGTTCACGATATCTGTCGGGCTCGACCAATCGATTTGGCCATCACCGACGCGACGGTCGGTCTTGAACTCGGTGATCCCATCAACGGCCAACCAGTTCACGTTGGCGCGCTGGCAGTTGGTTGGAATGCCCTCGCAGTCGATATCGTCTCGTGTGCGCTGATGCGAGTCGACCCTCACCGATCCGAGTATCTGAAGTACCTGCGTGCCGCCAGTGCTGGGCCGATTTCACTTGACGACATAGTCGTCATCGGCGATAACATCGAGGAGTGCTCGCAGCAGTTCGCCACACCTCCGGGGCAGGATCGAATCGCGCAGATGGCATCCGCACATTGACTGGTAAGCTCGCCACATCAGGCTCGTCGACGATACGCCCGGAAATTTGGATCAGGCTTCGGTCCAGTAGGGTGTACATCCAAAGTACGCGCAGACGACCTGCTCTTCACGCCGGGAAAATGGAGCGTGTGGATCGAACGCGGGTGCCTGTTGCAGGACGCTCCGTTCGATGTTGATTCGAATAGGGTCGCCATCCAGCGCAACGTGCTCGACTGGGACCGCGGCATACCGGCGACCGATGCCGAGGACACCACCGAAACTGACTACAACGTAGCGGACGTGTTCCGAGTTGACGTCAGACGGAGTCTCGTCAGGCGACTCAGCGATCAGATTCTCAATTCTTCCGCTCTCTTCGCCTTCGCGATCGACGACACTGATGCCCTTGAGCGCACGCGCCCAATCGACTCCTCGTTTTCCAAGAATCAGTGTCTGCAACGGGGCGACCGCATCGGTCACGACGACATCCCCGCTGCCGTAAACCTCCGGTGGTGACACAAGGAGTGCCGTTGCTGTGTTCGCGACATCTTCAGCTGTTTTCGCCGCTCCGATGTGCACGGCGTTATCGTCGGCCAGAAGCTTTCGCGCCGCCGAAGCGACTTCCTGATCTGACGTCGTCACACCGATCAAAATGGCACCAGCCTGGAGGCGGCTCTCCAGGTAGGCGCTTTCATCATCCTCGAAGCCGAAGTCGGACAGAATCGTCCCCATCGCCGTGACTGGCAACCCATCTGACTCTACGTTAAGCGTCACCCCGGCCAATGCCGCCCCAAGGACCCCAGCGACAAGATATGTCCCCCGCTCTGGGATGATCAACGACGCAAGACCCTGCAACCAGCCACTGAGTCCATTCAAATCCGCTTCGTCGACCGCTTTCGCAACCGCTCCATGTCGTTCAGCTGGACCGCCGTCGTCTGCCTTTCGATCACGAACGAACAGGGAGATAACGTCGGCGGGACAGCCATCTTTTCTCATCGCCGTCAGCGCATGGCGAGCATCGATCACATCCTCAAAAAGTCCGACGAGCGTGACAAATTCAGACTGATGTCGTTTGTCAATCAGATGTTGATCATCGGCTGCGATGTTGAGCGTCATTGAATCTTCTCCGCAATTGAACGTGCATCGGTACGGGTGTCATCCACCCGGGCGATCCTTGAAACCAAATCTGCGAGGTCGAGTCCCTGGAGTCCCAGAGGATGTCTGAGATTGGCCATCTACTCCTGACATACTGCCCGATGCGGTCGCGTTCGCGATCGTTGCGTTCGCGACGTCCACGTCACCGATCCGCAATGCGATCAGGTGCGAGATGAAAACCTGTACCGCGGCTGCCACAGGTATCGCGATCACCGCACCAAGGACTCCCATCAATGCTCCACCGATAATGACGGCAAGTACGACTGCCAGCGGTGAAAGCCCGACGGC
>JBGSWU010000294.1:0-1945 GCA_041751795.1 Thermomicrobiales bacterium | reverse complement strand
GACGCGCAACGTGTCGAGCAGTGCTTGATCATCGTCGTCGCTAGCAGCTTCGGGAGCGCGCTCATCGTTCAACGCGTCGATCGCGTCGTCCAGGCGGCGATCTAGATCGCTCCAGTTTCGTTCGTTCATCGAACGACCTCCGCCCTTAGCATCTCACGCATTTGGAGCAGCGCTCGACGCTGGATCTGCCTGATCGTCGCCGGGTTTCGCCCCATCAACTCGGCCACTTCCTGCGACGAACGCCCCTCGATGACCCGCAACTGGATCACACGTCGTTGTTCTACCGGTAACTGATCGAGCGCAAGCCGAATGGCGGCATCATCAAGCCGATCAAGTGCAATCTGCTCCGGACCCGGTTCGTGCGTCGCCAGGTACGGCAGATCATCGACATTCGTGACAAACGGCCGGTGCCGCCGCCAGCGATCACGTAGCAGGTTGAGCGCGACGGTCACGAGCAATCCATGCATGGAATCGCCACGATCGTCGTATCGGTCGATCGAGCGAATGGTGCGCAGGAACACCTCCTGCGTCAGATCCTGGGCTTCGCTGCGATTCTGAACTGTGCGATAGATCAGGTCGTAAATCGAGCGCCACTCGGTCCGGCAGATCTGTTCGATCTCCGCTCGACCATGAGGATGCGACTGTGCAACTGCGTCGTGATCGTTCATCGTCACCGTCTCGTCGAGTCGCGATGCTGAGATAGAACGGTAAACGCTCAGGTTTGTGACAAATGAGGCGCGGTCAGCGTAGCACACGTTCATATCATGTCATGACATAGATGTCGTTACTTGGGTTCCACACCAGTCAGACTCGACACCGAGTAGGCTTGCTCATGACGAGGACGGCGTTACACAGATCGGAAGGGTCCTGGATGTCAGATATTCAGATCGAGATTGGCGAGTTGCGCTTCACCGCGCGCTTCGAACACAAGAAGTCACCGGAAACGTGCGCTGCGTTCGAGCGCCTCCTGCCGTTCAGGAGCAAGATCATCCAGGCGCGCTGGAGCGGCGAGGCTGCATGGGTGCCACTCGGAGACTTCGATCTCGGTGTCGGTGAGGAAACGACGACGATGACACCAGCACCGGGCGAGATCCTCTTCTACCCGGCTGGAATCAGCGAAACCGAGATTCTGTTCCCGTATGGCCAGGCATCATTCGCCAGCAAGTTCGGACCACTGGCAGGCAATCACTTCCTGACAGTCGTAGATGGCGCCGACCAACTCACCGCGCTCGGCGACCTCGTCGTCTGGCATGGTGCGCAGGAGATCGTCTTCGACCGCTGAGGATGGTGGCGACTCATCGTTGTTAACCGGAAAACCCACGCCCCTCGCGATCGCCGCCGAGGTAGGCAGCCGTCGTCAGTGGCGGGACGAGTAAGCCGCCATCGACGAACAACGTCCGACCAGTGATGTAGGACGCGTCATCTGAAACGAGGAACGCGACGGCGCTGGCAATCTCCTCGGGACGCCCGGTTCGACGGAGCGGGATCAGCGGCGTCGCGTGCTGCTCCTCGGGCCGGTAGTGCTCGTGCTCTGCCTCGGTCTCGGCGACCTTGATGTAACCCGGCGCGATGCAATTGACGCGAATGCCATAGCGTGCCCATTCGAGCGCCATCGTCATTGTGAGCCGGTTCAGCCCGGCCTTCGCAACGCCGTATGGGCCATCGTTGGGCCACGCCTGGGTCGAGTGCACCGACGAGATGTTGACCATCGCGCCGGGCGTTCCGGCCTCGATCATCGCCATGGCGACACGCTGGCCAATCAGAAACGGAGCCGTCACGCCGAGGGCAAGAACGTAGTCCCAGTTCTCGACCGTCTGGTCGATCAGTGGACCACTCCGACTGCCACCAGCATTGTTGACAAGGATGTCCAACCCACCGAAAGCAGCCAGCGCGTCGTCCATCAGGCGGGAACAATCGTCGCGGTTCGTGACATCTGCCTTGATCG
>JBGSWU010000293.1:0-11655 GCA_041751795.1 Thermomicrobiales bacterium | reverse complement strand
AGCAGGACCTCGATGGCGCTGCCTTTCCGCCCTCCTTCATCCGCCGCACGCAGGAGTCGTCCTAGAAACTCCTCGCTTTTACGGTTGCTCGGATCGCGGGCGAGAAGCACCCGAGCCAGGGTAATGTGCTCGTACTCGCGCTGGTAGCTCAGTTCATCCTCAACGGACAGGTTTTGCTCGCTTGCCCAGCCAATGGCGTCAGCTACCCTCCCCAGTGCGACCCAGATTCGGGCCCGGATCGCCGCGCTCGGACGCACATTGGGGAAGAACTCTGGCACACGCACGCGTTCTGCCTCGTCAAGGAGGCTCAGCGCGCCTTCAAGATCGCCCTGAGCCTCCATGATCCGAGCCATCGCGGTGTTCCATCGTGACCGGTTGTAGGCTGCCCCCTTGGACGATGCCAGTTCTTTGGCGCGCTGCAAATGCTCGGTTGCGGCGGCCAGGTCGTTCCTCTCGTGCTGAAGTTCGCTCAATCCAATCAGGAAGTCAGCCAGCCCGTGCAGGCTCGGCTCGTCCAGTTCCTCAGCACGGAGCATTGCCTGATTCAGGGTGCGCTCCGCGTCGCGCAGCCGACCTTTCGCCACATACATTGCTGCAGTCGTATTGGCGCCGTAGATGACATCCGAGAGAAGTCCGGCCCGTCGCAGGGTCTCCATACCGGCGGCATAGTGCTGCAGGGCGGCATTGATTTCGCCACTCGACCAGAACGCATGGGCGAGCAGTGCCGCTGCTGCACCGCGTGTGAGATGATCGTCCGCAGGCGCAAGTTCGAGCGTTCGTTGAGCGTGGGTCACGGTGGCGGAAATGCTGCCCGAAAGGTGGGCATGACCCGCACGATAGACAGCGATTGAACCAGGGAGTCGACGAAACTCTTCCTCGTCTACGACGATCATGCCTTCACGTGTTTGATCATCCAAGTCGGATGCGACATCGAGCCATCGCCCGGCGTCTCGTACCCGATCCTCAACGTCATCAAGTTCGCCGTTCGACAGAAGTGCCATAGCATATGCAGCACTCAACACTGGCCGACGGCGGATTTCCTCGTCCGGAAGCATCTTGAGCCAACCGAGCAGCGTGGTGGTAAGTCGATCTCGGCGGATTGATGGCAGTGCTCGCTCGACCAGATTCGCCCCGCGCGCTGCATCCTCGGCAGCCATCGCATGGCGGATCGCATCAGGTATTGACCCATGCCGCTCGAACCACTCGCTCGCTCGCTGATGCAGCGTCTTGACGTGCCCGGGTTGTTCCGCCTGCAAATGCGCCCGCAGCACGTCAGCAAAGAGGTGGTGATAGCGATACCACTGGCGCTGGTCGTCCAGCGGCACGACAAAGAAATTGCCACGCGCGAGAGTGTCCAACTGCGCACTACTACCCTCCTGACCAATGAGGGCATCACATAGTGGGCCAGTCAGCCGGTCGAGGAGCGAGGTCTGGATCAGGAAGTTCCGGACCGAAGTGGGCTGGCGCTGCAGTACCTCGTCGATGAGATAGTCCGCGATGTACCGGTGATTGCCAGCAAATGCCTGGATGAACTCAGGAACATTCCGGCGGCCCTGCAGAGAGAGCGCCGCGAGTTGCAGTCCCGCAACCCATCCTTCAGTGCGCGCTTCGAGGGCGGCGATGTCGCTTTCTGCAAGGTTCGGTCCCATTGCGCGATTGAGGAACTCGGTGGCCTCGGCGAGAGTAAAGCGTAAATCGGCGGCGCGCAACTCGGTCAGTTGGCCTCGGACTCGGAGCCGTGCCAGTGGCAGGCGGGGATCCTCGCGGGTCGTGACAACCGGGTGCATCTGAGGTGGCAGATGCTCGACAATGAACGCGAGGGCATCATCTACCGGTCTGGAGTCGACCATGTGGTAATCGTCAAGGACAAGCATGAAGTTACCCGGGATGGTGGCGATGTCGTTGACGAGTGCTGTCAGCAGAGATTCAAGTGGTGGTGGTTGAGCAGACTGGATGGCTCTCAGGACTCCATCTCCGGTGTTTGCTCCCACCGTCTGCAAGGCTGCAACGAGATAAGCCATGAAACGAGTCGAGTCGCTGTCAGCTTCTTCCAGCGACAACCATGCGACAGGCCGTCCACAGCCGGCGGCCCATTCGCTGATGATCGTCGTCTTGCCAAACCCTGCCGGAGCCGAAATGAGGGTCAGTTTGCGGTGCAGCCCCGCGTTGAGTCGCTTGATGAGGTGGGGTCGGCGGACGGCATCTGGCTGTGGCTGGGGAACATAGAGTTTCGTGGCAATTATCGTCTCAGACACGGATCTTCTCCGACGTGACGGCCAGCAGGCCACCCACCCGGCATCAGACAGCGGTCAATCGTGGCGCGATCATCAAACGTCGTGGATCTCCACGACGGGAATGCGCGTGCCACAGGACATTGAATCGTTTCGAGTTCAAACCCGAGGAGTATAGCCTGCCTGGGACACTGCGTCAGCCATCCAGAAGGCATAGACGGACGGCACAAAGCATCCCTTCGTCACGGTTCAGTGTGATTGCCCTGCGACACGATGGCTACCGCAGCGCTAGTGCTGGAAGGTCTCTCATGGGAGGGTCGAACACGTTCCAGAACTGCGCCGCTTCCTCGGCGCTTCCCCGGTTGAGGGTTGCCGTACCGTCGTCAATGGCGTCCTGCCAGGCAACGCGTCCTGTCAGGAGGCCACGCAGGGTTGGCTCGGTTGTCTGAATGTCGATTGATGCGTCAGCGGGAGCGATTGCGAGGACATCCGCGATGTCGGATCGAATCTCGACGCCGTAGCTTGCAGCGGTACCGGTGCAATGAACGCTCATCTGGAGATGCATCCCATCGCTGCGCGTTGGGTTCAGTCGAGTGGCGAATACACGCAAGAGAAGCGGGATCGGCATTGTCGCAGCGACATCCGGATTCGCCAGCGCACGCATTGTTTCGCTCAGTCGCGCATGATCCAGTGTCCCGTCGAGTTCCCTGGCTCCCATCAGGTAGTTGTTTCGCCAGATCGGATTGATCGCCTGATAGCCGAGTTGTCGCAGTGCGTCAGCCTTGAGTCGACGTGCATCCTGATCGTCGGGATCAAGCCGGAGCAGGTGGGTCAGGATTTCGGCGGTCCAGCGGGCATCACCGTCCGCGTGCGCCTGGATGGCTCTGGCAACAACCGCATCACGTCCGCCCATCGCTTCCACATAGCGGACGGATCGTTCGCGGCGCGGCAGCGGGTCGATGAAGGTTGGGTCCCCTTCCCACCAACCGAACGCATTCGCATAGATCTGCCGCACGGTTTGCTTGACAGTGCCATAGAACTCACCGAGCCACGGATGATCCCGCAGACGTGGCGGAAGTTCCGCGATCACCTCGACCAGTTCGTCGGGTGTGAGCCCACGAGCCATCAGCCGGACGGTCTGATCGTGGATGTACTGCATCGCATCGCGATACGCCGTGAGCAGATCGCTGATATCGTCCTGGCCGGTGAGCGGACGACCGTGTCCGAAGATCAACGCTTGGGATTCGAACCCTCGCAACATGTCGATTGCGTGGATCCACTGCCAGATGTCTCGGACGGCTCCACGTAAGGCGTACAGATTCGGGAGACATTCGCCCTGGATCACATCCGCCGAGTGCAGGACGCCGTGGTCAGGGAACCACAGCACGATCTCGTCGTCCGATTCGCTCGGCGCTTCACGCAGGTGGACCCGGATACCAGCAACCTCGATGTCAAGTGATCCGTGAAAGGTCGTCGTCGGCTGCAGGAACCCGGTCGTGCCAACTCGCAACAGCGGACCCAGGCCGACCTCGACGAGTCCATCGGCACCGTGTCCGAGGTCCCAGCCGAACGAATAGGCCAGGCGCAACGGCCCCATGATTCCGAGACTCGGATTACCACGCATCCCGGCTGCCAACCGTTCGTGTGAGTAAATCGCAATCTGCCCCTCCTCGACCTCAGCCGGATCGAGGAGTCCGCGTGATCCTGAGCTGTGGTCGGGATGGCTATGGGTGTAAATCAATGCCTTGACCGGCTTATCGCTGAACCTCCGCAGGTCTGCCAGCGCTTCACGTGCGGCCTCAGCGTTTTCCAGCGAATCAATAAGCAGCACACCGTCGTTCCCGACTACCATCGCCATGTTGGCGTTGCCATAGCCGGCTGCAACGAAGAATTGCTCGGCGACCTGATACACGCCCTGCACCATCGTTCGCGCATGGTCGGTCAGTCGCGTCGGAACGGCCTCGCTTGCCTCAGCAAACGCGAGGTTCTGGCCAGTCAGGAATTGTGGAGTCTGTGTCAGCATCAAGAACCTCCCAATCGGCGTCAATCGTTATCCTGCCAGCGTCACCGACCTTGCCGCGGATCTGACCGCTTATCGTGTCACAAGCGAATCGGGGCCGACCGCGAGGATCGGGCCCGGTGCGGCTGCCCGAATCGGGCGGGCGATCACCGGTCCCAGAAGCCAGATGATCGCAGCCAGGCGAGCGAATCGTCGGTTGGCGGGTCGGTCAGGTAGCCGACGCCAACCCAGCCTGCGTAGCCGAGACGATCAAGCAGGCGAAAGAAATACGGCAGGTTCAGTTCACCGTCTCCCAGGGCGCGCCGGCCAGGCGTTTCCGAGACCTGGATGTTCGCGATACGGGGGAGGAGGCGTGTGAGGTTGTCGGTGTGGTTCCCCTCCATGCGCTGCGTGTGGTACAGGTCGTATTGCAGGCGCAGATTCGGCTGACCAGCCGCATCCATCAGCCGGACCGCCGTCTCCGTCGTCGGCACCATATACCCAGGATTGTCGAACGTATTCAGGGGCTCGATCATCGGCGTAATGCCAACCGAGGCTGCCCGCTCAGCGACCCAGGCCATGTTCTCGACCAACGTCCCCCATTGCACATCGAAATCCACATCGGGCAGTTTCACTCCAGATGTGCAGTGCATCTGTGATGCACCGAGGTAGGCCGCCATCTCAAATGAACGCTCCATGTCGCTACGATACGCATCGCGCTGTTGAGGGTCGTTTGCGCCGACACGATCGCCATTGCCACGCCCACGGGGAGCATTGATTTGCAGGAGCGTCAGGCCGGTACGGTCCAGTGCGGCGCGCATTTCGGCCAAATCGTCGTCTAGTGGGTACAGGAATTCGACCGCTCGAAAGCCGGAGGCCGCAGCGCGTTCGAAGCGCTCAATGACCGGGAATTCGGTATACATCAAGGAAATGTTCGCGGAAAACCGGGGCATGGCTCCTCCTTCGCGGCATCGCCGTTTGCGACATTCGGCCGCGGCAGTCTACCAGTGATGGAGCCGTGACCAGTCGGAAGCCAGCGCTGTGGGTTTGGCGGTCAGGTGCGGGATGACAATCTCAGCTCTCGCATACAGGGCAATGACATCGGCTGGATTGGACATGTCCTGGATGATAACGGGGAACGGTCGTGGCGCTATGGGACGGCTCTTCGAGCCCTGGTCTGTGATCGCGCTTCGGATGGTGACTGTGGTGCGTGACTCCTTCCCAGCGGCGGTCCGTAGCGACCGAAATAATCCCGAATGCGTATAGCCTTTTTCTCACAGCGACTCGGATGTTCCGACATCCTGGTACAGATGCTCGACCTGGGATGCGATGTGATCCCAGGAGAAGGTGTCATGAACGTGCTGGTGGGCCGTGGCCGCCCGGTGTGCACGCTCGTCAGGATGGTTGACCGCCTCGACGAGCGCGTCTACGAGGGCGTGCTCATCGTCCGGTGGCACCAGCCATCCGCTGGGCTGCTCGGGATCTGTGTTAATCATGCCAGGAGGTCCGCCGCTCTGAGTCGCAATCACGGTTACACCCGATGCCATGGCCTCCAGGTACACCAGGCCGAATGCTTCGTCGACGGAGGGCGCGACCAGGACCGCAGCGACATTCAGCCCAAGCGCCAACTCTTCGTGCCCCCGCCAACCGATGAAGAACACGCCGTCCTCTCCCTCGTTCCTGGCAACCGTGACTGGGTGCTCGCCTTCCCATTCGCCTGGATAGCCACCCCAGATGAGCAACGGAGCAGGAACCCGGAATGCGGCCTGGGCACGCCGGTAGGCACGGATGAGCAACGGAACGCGCTTACTGGCGACAAACCGCCCGACAAAGATCAATATCGGGTACAGCGTTCCGTCGAGCGGGTCGATGAATCCGCTGAGGTCGTCGGGCGTATAGCGGACGCTTCCCGGAACGCCGCTCTCGTCCCAGCCCTGCGGGTCGTCAACAACCCAACGTCGCAGATGTGTAAGTGTCGTCGCCGCCGACAGTGTTCGCGGTTGAAAACGCCCAGTGTCAACACCGTTCGGAACGACCGTCACTCGTGCCTCGTCGATCCCAAGCTCGTGAATAGCCTGTTCACGCACGAACGACGAAGGTGCGATCAGCTGGTGACTTTGCTGCGCGACTGCCCGTAAGTGCGCTGTCCAGAACGCGCCGTAACGCCATTGCTCCCAGCGCGTCGTTGTCAGTATCTGCTGCTGACGTGCCGACAGGACGCGGCTCTGCAGTCCGGCTGTCTGGGACTGCATGAACAGTGGCATGTCGGCCAGCGTTGTGCCGAGTGCCTGGGCGATGGATGTACGTTCGGCGATTCGCTTCAGCATCGCCAGTTCGGTTCCATGCAAGTGACTGATGATAGGTCTGGTTGGCCAGGTGCGTGCAACGGCTGCTTGCTGGAACGTCAGATGATGGAGGTGAAAAATCGGGTCTGGATGGGCGACCGCACGCCGGAAGATCTGCTGCCAGGCCGCGACCAGGTGCTCGAACAGGTGCGGTGACACAGCCGTGATAATGCGGTCCGGCGCCCCAGGTCGGTCTTCGTACGATGGGTGCAGCGGCACCGGGGCCGCGATCGGATCGGCTCCATCCTGGGCGGCCTGGGAAGCCGGCGTGTAGTCCACGGCAGTGACCGTCAGGTCACCGAAGAACGAGGGCGCATGGGACGCATCGCCTGGGGAGCCGAGCGAGCCAGAGATGAGCGAGACGGGCACACCCCGTCTGGCCAATGCGGTTGCGAGATAGCGGACGACCTGGGCAGAGCCGCCACGCGGATAGAACAAGAGTCCCATCACCACGTGTTGATTCAAATCCGACGATTCCATCTTTCGGTCCCCGCGTCCTTCATGTGGGCGCTGCATCGAGCGCTGGGCTGTGATCAGGCGGATGAGCCGCGGTACAGAAGCACGAATGGGAAGTCGGCTCATGCAGGGGTGCCGAAGATCCAGGAGATCGGTGGCAACGACGCTGGCGGCACGGCACTCGACGTCCTCATGGGCGCCGGTGCGAACGGGGTGATGACGATCTACCCGTCATCTGCCACCGCGACCAACAGGGGTGATCCAGCAAACGTCACCGTCTTCAGATGAACGTTCTTGGTCTCGATGCGATCAGTGGCAGTGGCGTCGACAGCGAACGTGGCCCGACGCCGAATAGTAGTGTAACCGATGCTTAACTGATGTTAAGGACGTTTCCTCCGCTGATCGTCACGCTGTCCGTTTGCATGGAAATGGTGATGTTGCACAGCGTTCCTGATTTTTCAGCAGGCAACGTTGTTATCGCGACGCATCAACCGATGCAGTTCCATCGCAAAAGCTTCCCGCGACGCCGCGAAGAACCGAGATGGCGTGACCGGGAACCCGCGTGTCAGTGTCGCGCCGGCAATGGCGTCGCGGAGGGCATGGGCGACGGTGCGCAGGTGGTAGGGATCTTCCGGCTCGGCTGGCATGATGTGGATGGGGAACGGGTTGTTACCGAGGCGAACCGCGTCGTCGCACGTCAGTCCTCGGATCGGGCTTCCTGGGAGGAGAGCGGCAGCAGTTTCGCGGAATATCCGGGCTGCGGCGGCACCATTCATAGATTCAAACGAGCGCGAGGTCCGCCGATCGTGGAGCAGCGCGAAGCCATACGGGAAGCCAGGCCGCTCCTCACCGGAACGCGGCACACCATCGCGGCGGAGGACATCGAGATAGGCGGCGGTACCGTCACGTTCGGCGGCGACGGCGGAACGCTCGAATGAGGCACGGATGGCGGTGACCGTTGGTGTGGCTGGCCAACAGAGGACCAGTGATGCGATGCGTGCAGGATGCAGCAGGGCCAAGTGCGTGGCAGCCGAGCATCCATTTGAACCGGCGACGATGTGCGCGCGATCGATTTCGGCTGCGTCGAGCACCATTGCGAGGTCACCCGCCTCGACATCCCAGGTGTGCATGGCGAAGTCTGCGGTCGTCCTTCCCGGGGTGAACCGCCGATCTGGCGCGAGGACGCGATATCCAGCAGCCGTCAGATCGCTGATGACGCCTGTTTTCCCCCAGAACCGGTCACTGGTCATCGGATCGAAGAGGCCGCCATGAATCAGCAAAACCGCTTGCCCACTGCCGCAGTCGTTCCACCAGATCGTCGCTCCTGCGTGATCGATGACCGGCATCGCTTTCTCCCCCAATGCGTGATCGTACGCAATTCCGCGGAAGCACGCGGAAAATCGATCACCCATAGTACAATTCGACGAATACCTGCGCGGTGGCGGTTTTGAGGGAGGCGCCTGCCGCGCGCATGAGCCGAAGGCGTGGGCAAGGTAGGGCGCGCCAACGTTGTCCGGCTCTTCCAGATAATCGCTCTTGGTGTATCTGCTGTCGAAGACGCGCATGCCCAGCGCGCGCCTCCTGGAAGGCTTTTCCTAGCGTGCCTACTGCTGACGACGGTCCACGCGCACCCTCGAGGACGAGGCGTCGCGCGAATGCAACCACAGATGAGACGCAGAAACCCACGACGGACAAATCTCGTACCCGTGAGAGTACCGCCACAAGTACCCGCACAGGAACATCTCGGAAGAAGGGACGCTCAATGGCGAAGGCAGAGCCTGCTGTAGCGGCGTTGCAGTCGATGGAGCGTGATGAGCTGCTCGACATGTATCGCCAAATGTATCTGATCCGCCGCTTCGAAGAACGGTCGGCGGAGCAATACGCCTACGGCAAGATAGGTGGTTTCCTCCACCTGTATATCGGTGAGGAAGCAGTGGCCGTCGGCGCGATCAAAGCGCTCGGCCCGAAGGACCACCTCGTTACTCACTATCGCGACCACGGCTATGCGCTAGCAATCGGCGCGGAGCCTGGCGCAGTCATGGCCGAACTGTTCGGGAAAGAAACCGGTACGACTAAGGGTCGTGGCGGTTCGATGCATTTGACAAATGTCGACCGGAACTTCTGGGGTGGGTACGCGATCGTCGCGGGCCATATCCCGATGGCAACCGGCCTTGGTCTGGCGCTCCAGTACCAGGAGATTGACGGCGTCGCGATGTGCATCTTCGGCGACGGTTCGACGAACGCCGGTGCATTCCACGAGGCGCTCAACATGGCGGCGGTCTGGAAGGTGCCGGTCATCTTCCTGTGTGAGAACAACCTTTACGCGATGGGCACTGCCTGGGAGTACGTTTCGGCGGTCCAGCAGATGTCGACCAAAGCGGCTGCCTACGACATCCCGGCTGAGATCGTTGACGGTCAGGACGTGATAGCAATGTACGAAGCGACCCAGCGGGCCGTTGAGCATTGTAAAGCCGGCAAAGGTCCGTACTTCCTCGAAGCGATGACTTATCGCTTCCGTGGCCACTCGATGGCCGACCCGGAAACGTACCGGGACAAGGAAGAGATCGAGAAGCGTCGCAACGACGATCCACTGATCCTGTTCAGCCAGAAGCTGCTGGATGCCGAGATCGCTCAGCAGTCTGATCTCGACGCTATTCATGAAGACGTCGAAGCCGTTGTCGAGCAGGCGATCGAGTTCGCCGACAACAGCCCGGTTCCGGATCCGAACACGATCTTCGACCACATTTATGCGAACGGCAGTCGGGAATAGGGATCTGAGAATCGGGGAGCATAACGCGACCCCTTCCCCGAATCCCGTTTCCCGAATCTCGATCGAACGGAGTGAGCACGTTGGCTAGCACGCTAGAAGAATTACAGGATATGCAGCGGCAGGCCGAAGAGGCCGCCGCGCGTGGAACCGTCGAGGGTGACCGCGAAATAACCTTCCGCGACGCGCTGCGTGAGGCGATCGTCGAGGAGATGGAACTGAACGAGAATGTCTTCCTGATCGGTGAGGACATCGGTGCGTATGGCGGCTCCTACGTCGTGACACGCGGATTCCAGGAAACCTATGGCCGCAAGCGCGTTATCGACGCCCCGATCGCCGAGCTAGGCATCGTCGGCGCAGCGGTTGGCGCGGCGATGGGTGGTCTGCGACCGATCGTCGAATTGATGACGATCAACTTCTCCCTGCTGGCGATTGACCAGATCGTCAACCACGCCGCCAAGATCCACCACATGTTCGGTGGTCAGTTCACGGCTCCGATCGTGATCCGGACCGCGTCCGGTTGGGGGCAACTCGGCGCGACCCACTCGCAGACCTTCGAGGGCTGGTTCGCTCACGTCCCTGGCCTGCGCGTTGTCATGCCGAGCACGCCGAAGGACGCCAAGGGATTCCTGAAGCAGGCACTGCGTGGCAACGACCCAGTCATGTTCATCGAGCACTCGCTGATCTACCGCAACCGGGGCATCATTCCTGACGGCGACTACACGCTGCCACTCGAGGGCGCGGAAGTACGCCGCGAAGGAACCGACATCACGCTCGTGTCATGGTCGCGCGGGATGTTCCTGGCGCTTGGCGCAGCCGATGAACTGGCTGAGCAGGGCATCAACGCCGAAGTGATCGATATGCGCGTCCTGCGCCCGCTCGATATCGACACCGTCGTCCAGTCGGTCCAGAAGACCAACCGGTTGGTGATCGTCGAGGAGTCGTGGCGGACGATGGGCCTCGGTGCTGAGATTGCCGCCGCGATTCAGGAGCATGCCTTCGACTACCTGGACGCGCCAGTTGGCCGTGTCGGTAGCCTCGAAGTCCCGATGCCGTACGCCAAGAACCTCGAACGACTTATCATCCCCGGAAAGGATGAGGTCGTGACGGCAGTGAAAGAAGCGTTGCGCTAAGGTGAACGTATCAGGCGCACAGTTGAAAGCGTTCGCGCAACGTCTGACATGTGCTTCATTCAACGCAGCATTGAGCACGTTCAACTAGGAGGAACACGGATGGCCAAAACAGTCGTAATGCCCCAGATGGGCTACGACATGGACGCGGGAACACTGCTGCGCTGGCTGAAGAATGTCGGCGACCCCGTCGAACGGGGTGAGGCAATCGCTGAGATCGAGACCGACAAGGTCAACATCGAGATCGAGGCGTTTGACGCCGGTGTCCTCCGCAAAACCCTCATCACCGAGGGGCAGAGTGTGCCGGTCGGTGAGGCAATCGCGATCATCGGCACTGCCGACGAGGCGATCGAGGGCGACGATGCGGCTCCAGCCGACGCTGCGCCGAAGGAAGAGGCCGTCCCGGTCGCTGCCTCGCAGACGAGCGACGCCGGTGCTGCTGCCGTCAATGCCGAATCTCCAGTCGCCGCCGCACAGCAGGGCGCGAACCAGGAGGGTG
Organism: Thermomicrobiales bacterium; assembly: GCA_041751795.1. GTDB lineage: Bacteria > Chloroflexota > Chloroflexia > Thermomicrobiales > CFX8 > JBBECJ01. The sequence continues at coordinate 228 of JBGSWU010000293.1, read as the reverse complement.
CGACCGCTCCGCCGCTGCAGCAGCAGGAACAGATGGAAACCCAGACGTCGGCCCCCGTTCCCGCCCAGGCGCAGACCGGGACGAACGGCGCTCAGCCACAGGTCGTCGACCGCGAACCGGGCGAGCGCATCCGTGCCTCACCGCTGGTGCGTCGAATCGCCGCCGAGCACGAGATCGACCTTGCTCAGGTCAACGGCACGGGACCGCACGGTCGAATCGTCAAGCGCG
>JBGSWU010000292.1:0-5757 GCA_041751795.1 Thermomicrobiales bacterium | reverse complement strand
CCCCCCCCCCCCTACTCGGGAATTTGCCATCTTCGCCGTGAAACCGGACATCGGGGATTTGCGGTTCGACCGGATGGGAAGCGTCAGTGTGAAAGAAACAGCCTGCACGATGATAGTTGTGCAGGCTGTTTCTTTGATCGTGAACTGGTCGGTTTATCGACTGATCGAGTTATATCGCCGAACACCCAGAGGGGTGAAAATCGCAACGATCACGATGACCCAGGCGATCGTGACGAGCACCGAGTGATCTGCAGGAATGCCAGATCCCGAGATCGGATTCGGGTTTCCCCAGAGATCGCGAATTGATGCAGTCAGCGTGCTGATCGGATTCCATTCGGCTACTGGTTGAAGCCAGCCCGGCAGCGATCCCGGCGGAACGAATACGTTGGAAAGAAACGTGATTGGAAAGATTGCAGTGAAGCCGACCTGATTCGCGACTTCGACTGTGGGGACCTGAAGTCCAAGCCAAACGCCGATCGATGTCATCGCAAGGGCGAACAGTAGTAGCAGACCGACGCCCGCGAGGAACTCGGGAACGCTGGTGTGGACACGCCATCCGACTGCCAGTCCAGATACCATCAGGACGACGAGGATACCGGCGTTATAAACGACGTCAGCCGTGACGCGCCCGGTCAGGACAGCCGAGCGTGCCATCGGCAACGATCTGAACCGGTCGATGATCCCCTTTCCAACATCGTCGGTCATCCCGATGGCCGTGGTTGCAGCCGCGAAGCCGATCGTCTGAGCGAAGATGCCTGGCATCAGGAACTCACGGTAAGAACCACCGTCCGGAAGCGGGATTGCCCCACCGAATACGAACGCGAACAACAGGACGAACATGATCGACTGGAGGATCGCGAAGATTGCGAGTTCTGGAATGCGCGGGATGCGCTTCAGATTTCTCCATGCAACGATCAGTCCGTCCCCGACGGCCTGGTTAAATCGATTGCGGGATACGGTCAGCGGTTGTGAAATCATGCGTCCCCTCCAGCGCTATCGGTGCTCTCGCTATCGTTGCTCACCCCTTCAGCAGCGTGACCGGTTAACGTCAGAAAGACGTCGTCAAGCGTGGGTCGTCGCAATCCGATATCGTCGATTTCAATCGACGCTTCATCGAGTTGGCGGACCACCTGGACCAGACGCTGAGCGCCACCGAATGCTGGAATCGTCAATCGACGTGTATGTTGGTCGATGGTGCACTCGGTAACACCACCACTGGTCAACAGTTCAACTGCCTGCGTTATGTCGTCTCGCTGCCGGACAACGACTTCGATGCGTTCTCCACCGACCTGCGACTTGAGTTCGTCGGCCGTGCCGCGTGCGATGATTCGCCCGTGATCGACGACAGCGATCGTGTCGGCAAGTTCATCGGCCTCTTCGAGGTACTGTGTCGTCAGTAGCAACGTCGTGCCGTCGCGAACGAGTCCGCGGATCACGTCCCACATCCCGAGACGGCTTCGCGGATCGAGACCAGTTGTTGGCTCATCGAGAAAGAGCAGCTGAGGTCGACCAATGAGTGCACTGGCAAGGTCGAGCCGACGACGCATTCCGCCGGAGTAGGTCTTGACTGGTCGGTTACCCGCGTCGGTCAGGTTGAATTGTTCGAGAAGCTCGTCCGCCCTACGTTTCGCTTCAGCTTTCTGGATCTGGTACAAACGTCCAAACATCCAGAGGTTTTCGCGACCGGTTAGATTCTCGTCAACAGCAGCGTATTGTCCCGACAATCCGATGATTGAGCGGATCCTGTCAGCATCCTTGACGACATCAAATCCCGCGATCGTCGCGCGACCAGAATCGGGTCGCAGCAGTGTTGAGAGAATACGAACCGTGGTCGTTTTTCCGGCGCCGTTTGGTCCAAGTAACCCAAGGACACTGCCTTCCACGACGGTTAGATCTAACCCATCTAACGCTCGGACCTCACCTGATCGACTACGGTATGTCTTGACAAGCCCCTCGGCGGTGATCACGTTTCCGCGTTGGTCTCTGGCGATACTCGATTGAAACGTTTGCTCCCGAGTGGGCTGCTGAAGCCTCGCTCGCGGTGCGACGGCTACATTCATCCAGGTCGTCCCCTTCATCACATGGCATGACGAACAACGTCGTTCGTGATTCTGGCCCTCCTGTCATCATCGCTTGGGGTGTCGAACATTCGTTCCGGTTCTTCACCTGAGCGTATCGCCGTTGTACACAGCGGGCATCCGCAAAATGTCGCAAACATCGGGTCCGTCGTTCGGATGAGACGCATTGGAGAGATACGCTACGACTGCCCTGATGCGTCGATCTCCTCGCCGGAACCGATCATAAACTCAACAGGGCGATTATAGCGTACATTGTACGGTATTACAATAGGTTCGTACGTACGCAGGTGTAGACATCCGATCATAGACAGAGCGTTATACTCAGGACGATGATTCGACTGTGGCGCAAGTGATTCGAGTGGTAAAGACGTGACCGTTGAATACAAAGGGAGAGGTGATCCCCAGCGGAGTCTGGAGTTGTTGTGGCGCTCAAAACGTGGGTCCACGCGCGGCCCAAAGCCCAGTCTCACCATCGAACAGATTTCTGCCGCAGCGATTGAAATTGCTGATCTCGAAGGACTGCACGGCGTGACGATGCGGCGCGTGGCCGAACGGTTGAACGTCGGCGCGATGTCGCTCTACACCTATGTCCCGGGCAAGGCTGAGTTGCTCGATGTCATGCTCGACGAAGTGCTCGGCGAACCGCTACTCGTCGATCGAGGCAACGGCGACAACTGGCGAACGCGACTTGAAGCGCATGCGCGAGCGGAGTGGGACCTGTTTCACCGGCACCCATGGGTCCTCCAGGTTTCGGAAGCACGGTCCCTTCTCGGCCCAAATGAGATCGCTCTACTCGAAGCAGGGCTCCAAACAATTTCCGGCCTTGGTTTGAGCGGTCGTGAAATGATCGCCATCGTGAGCCTTGTCTCCAGCTACGTCCGTGGCGCAGCGCAGCAGGCGATCGATGCCGCGAGGGCAACCGAGCAGACGGGAATCAGTGACACCGAATGGTGGGCGGCCCGAGCGCCGATTCTTGACGAGTATTTTGATCCGTCGCTCTATCCGACGGTCGCGAGTATCGATATTGAGGGTGCGTTTGATCCAACGTCAGACAGCCACGAATATCACGTCCAGCTGTCTATCGATGCATTCGAGTTCGGCATTGCCAGAGTATTGGACGGGATTGAGGCGTTCATTGATAAACGCAAACCCAATCAGAATGTGACGGGTATTTGCTGACGCCACCGCCGAGAACGGCACGAATAGAGGTGGAAACATCAAGCCGCTCGACATTCACATCTTGGTGCTCAAACGAATAAGTTGACCAGTGTTTCGAAACCCACCTATAATCTGAATTCGGCCAATGTGCGAGACAAGTCCTGAAATGAGGAGCCATGAAGCTAATCATCGCGGTTGTGCAGAATGAGGATGCTGACGCTGTTGTCGACGCTCTCCTGGAAAATGACTTCCGCGCAACTCGGCTGGCGAGTACTGGTGGCTTTCTCCGCAGGGGTAACACGACGATCATGATCGGTGTTCAGGACGAGCAGGTGGATCACGTGCTCGATCTCATTCGTCAGGAAGCCCGCAGCCGGTCGCAATCACAGGATTCTGGTGAGATCCAGACGGCAGCAGCGACCGTCTTCGTTCTGGATCTAGAGGAATACCAGCGCCTGTAAGCGCCCAACCTTGACACGTCCCGCACATTCTCCAACCGCATTGGGGCAAACCGGATGGAAGCCTACAACCGTCCGTCAGCTGTGGTACTTTTCGGCGTTCCTGTCCACGTCAATCGTAGTTGGCTCGCAGTCGTATCCGTACTCACTTTAATCACGGTCGATGCGTTGCGTCCAGCCGGAGTGGGGTTCGCGTGGTATGTGACCGCACTCATCGTGATGACGTGTTCAGTCGCTTCGCTCTTTGTGCATGAGGTCGCACACGTTCTCATCGCTCGGAAAATCGGCGGGCGTGTCATGACAATCGAGCCTTCCATGTTCGGTGCCCTGTCGGACGACGCGTACCTTCCGAGCGATCCTCGTTCGGAGGTGATCGTCGCCGGTGCCGGGCCGCTTGTGAGCCTCAGTCTGACGGGTTTTTTTGCCGCCACCTGGCAGTGGCTTCTTCCTGAATCGAGTCTTGCAGCCGGGGCAGCGGGCTTCCTCGCACTCTTCAACCTCGTGATCTTCGCAGGAAACGCAATGCCTGGGTTTCCTTTGGATGGTGGGCGCATCTTTCGGGCGTTCGCCTGGTACCTGACCGACGACCTCATCACCGGAACGAAGATCGCCGCTGCCTACGGTCAGGCGATTGCGCTATTCTCATTCGTGCTGGGAGCCATCCTTCTCAGTGTCGGCGACGCGGTGTCAGCGTGGGGAGCATGGGGGCTCATCGCCGTCTGGGCCATCAATCGAGCTGGACGTGAAGGATACGTCCGTACGGTTTGGAGCGAGACGAGTCGCGACTTGACGATAGACGATGTCGGTCTAGGAAACAGTCGGCGAATTGACGCCAACCGGACGATCGACGATGCGATTGACGAGATCCTCCTGGTGACTGAAGAGGGACCAATCCTTGTCCGTGACAGCGACACCATTATCGGGATCGTCACCCTCCAGCAGATTCGGAAAGTGCCACGAGCCAAATGGCCAAATCGGATCGTCCGGGATGCAACCTTCCCGATCGACGATGCGCCACGCATCCAGTATGACGCGCAACTCAGTGAATTGGCTGAGATGTTCGAGCAGACGAGGAGCAATCTGCTGATCGTCGAGACACGCGGCAAAGTTACCGGCGCGTTGGAACGCGACGTGACGATAAAACGCGCGAGAGCACGAGTTCGTGTCATCCGCACACAGCAGCAAAAAAACGACAAACGATCCAATACGACTTCTTGACCTTGTGTACGTACACCCATACTGCTACACTCGTGACGAGGAGATATCTTCCGAGCGTCATTGCTGAATGACATCTCCAGCCGGGGTAGAACGATCCGAGATCAGTCTTGCCGGGGGAGGGCTGACGAGCGGACCGAACCTTCATAAGGGGTCTAAATGCACTGGAATTGTCGGCGAGCGGCCATCCTGGCCGCAGTCATCTGCTGCCTGCTGCCTGTCGGCCAGGTAATCGGATACGCACAGGAAGTCGGGCACCCGGATGTTGTCGCGTCGCACGCGATTGTCGTCGATGCGGTGACGGGAGATGTCCTTCTCGACAAGGGATCCAACGAGCCTGTCGCGATGGCGAGTCTGACCAAGCTGTTCACGGCGTTCCTCGCCTTGGAGACCACGCCACTCGACCGAAAGATGAGTGTGCGTGAATTCGATCTCGTCGGCGAAGCCAGTATGGGCGTGTCCACTGGTGAGTACCTGACGTTCCAGACGCTGCTTCATGGGATGCTGTTGCCAAGTGGAAATGACGCGGCGACCGCAATTGCACGAAACCTCGGTGCCCACGATGGTGACAGCGATGCACAGGCAACGTCGCGATTTATCGAACGAGCCAACCAGAGACTCGTCGAACTAGGGCTACACAACACGCATCTCGTCAACCCTCATGGACTCGACGCCGACGGACACTACTCGACTGCCAGAGACATCGCCGCGATGACGCTCTACGCGCTCGATCATGAGCCAACCCTAGGGACAACGCTGCACACTCCTGAATATGTTGCCGAAGGGCACGCGATTACGAACACGAACCGACTTCTCGGCGTCTACGATGGGTTAATCGGTGGTAAGAC
>JBGSWU010000291.1:0-12018 GCA_041751795.1 Thermomicrobiales bacterium | reverse complement strand
GCAGCCCGCGTCCTCGTTCCGCACAAGAGCAAGCTCAAGCGAACAGTGCGCGTCGTCTGCTTTGGATCAGAGGAGATCGGGCTGCTGGGCGCGTTCCACCACGCTCAGAACACCGATCCCGACTCATATCGCTTTGTTATGAACCTCGACGGTGCTGGGCGCGGCCAGGGCGGTCAGGAGCAGTTGACGCTGACTGAGTGGCCCGAATTGCAAGCCTGGTTCGAGGAGTGGATGCGCGAACACAGTTACAGCTTCGACATTCGCCAGCAGGTCAGTGCCTACTCCGATCACTACCCGTTCGCGCTACGGGGCGTCCCGAACGGAACGCTTAACTCGAAAGACTCGACAGCGGGCATGATCGGTCGTGGCTACGGACACACCGAAGCCGACACTCTCGACAAGGTTCACCTGCGTGGATTGCAAATGTCGGCGGCGCTCGTCGCGCGTCTCATCGTGTCGATCGCGAACGCTGACGACTGGCCTTCACAAGAGCGACGCAGCGATGCCGAGGTTCGCGAAATGCTCGAAAAGAATAAGTTCCTGGCTGCGGCGATCAAGACAGGCTATCTGTCTGAATAGGATGACGTTAGAAATGCTCCGGCTCTACACCGTGCCGGATCAGGTCCAGCGTGCTTCCAGCGCGGATCGGCGCTGAAAAGAGATATCCCTGCGCGCGATCGCATGACAACGCGATCAGGCGATCGCGCTGCTCGGGTGTCTCGACCCCTTCCGCGACGACGATGATTCCGAGCGTATGCGCGAGCGTGATCGTCGCGGACACGATCGCCGTATCGACCGGCGTAATACCGAGGCCGGTGACGAACGAGCGGTCAATCTTCAGGACATCGACTGGGAATCGCTTGAGATACGCCAGTGACGAGTACCCTGTACCGAAATCGTCGATCGCGATCTTGACGCCAAGTTCCTTTAACGCCCGCAAGCGCGCGATCGTGACATCAATGTCTTCCATGACGGCCGTCTCGGTGATCTCAATCACCAGGCACTCGGGTGGGAGACCGCTGGCGTTGAGCGTCGTCTCAACTTGTTGAACCAGGTCCGCCTGCTGAAACTGGCGTGGCGAAAGATTGACACTGACCGTCAACGGCTCTGCATGTTCGCTTACCCGAGGCCATGCAACTGCCTGACGACAGGCCGTATCGAGAATCCAGTTCCCAAGTGGGCCGATTAATCCACTTTCTTCTGCCATTGGAATGAATTCCATCGGTGAGACCTGACCCCGACTCGGGTGATTCCAGCGAACGAGTGCCTCGAAGCCGGTAATCACGCCTGTCGCCAACGAAACCTTCGGCTGATAGTGAAGTTCGAACTGGTGATTGGCGACGGCTGCCCGTAAATCGGTTTCGGTTTCGAGGCGGTGGAGCGCGACCTGGTGAAGATCCGCATCGAAGACGGCGATCCGGTTCTTTCCAGCGACCTTGGCTCGGTACATGGCGACATCGGCGCGACGGATAAGATCGTCAGGTTCGACGATGCTGCCGTCGAGAACTGCAACGCCGATACTCGTCGTCAGGTTGATCTGGCGTTGGAGGTGGTCGATCGGTGGTTCAACGGCGGCGCGCACGCGTTCAGCCGTTGCAATAGCCGTCTCAGGGTCGATGACATCGGTAAGAAGAATTGCAAACTCGTCGCCTCCAAACCGGGAGATCGTGTCTGCATCCCGAATGACAGTCATCAGCCTCCGAGCGACTTCGCAGAGTACGGCGTCGCCATGGCCGTGACCGAGACTGTCGTTCACGACCTTGAAGTTGTCGAGATCGAGGAACAGAACCGCGGCAGCTGCTCCCCCACGCTGTGATTGAGCAATCGCCCGTTCCGCACGTTCAACGAGAAGCAACCGGTTTGGCAGGCCAGTCAACGCGTCGTGGAACGCCTGATGGCGTAACTCATTTTCCAGGCTTTTTCGACGGCCAATATCGACAATCAGACCGTGCCAGAACAGGGGCGTACCCGCTTCGTCGCACACAAGGTGTGCTTCGTCATGAACCCAGACATCGTCTCCAGTTCGTGTCCTCATCCGGTACTCGATATGAAATGGTTCTGCACTTGCTGCGGCCTCCTGGTAGGTAGATCGCACCAGTTCCAGGTCGTCGGGGTGGATGCCGTCGTTGAGCCGATCCTCGTTGGCTCCGATTACTTCCTGAACTGAAAATCCCGTCATCGCTTCGAACTGCGGGCTCAGATACGTGGCACGTTCGAGCGTATCCGGCGGCGTTCGATAGAGGACTCCGGGTGATTGCTCTACGAGAGATCGCAGCATTCGTTCAGTCTCGCGCAGGCGGGCGTCGGCGAGTTTCTGATCGGTGATATCCAGCAGGAACCCCTGCCAGTACTTCTCACTACCATCCAGATCGCGGTGCAACACTCCCCGGTTATGCAGCCAGATCATGCGCCCGTCTTTGCGGAACACGCGCATGTCGACGGCGTACGGTTCCAACGATTCATCCGCTTCTGCTGCAACTGCTGCGACGCGTTCGAGGTCATCTGGATGGACGGCATCCAACCAGAAATTCTTTCGCGAGCTTATCTCTTGCTGGGTATACCCGCTGAGTTCGAACACCTGGGGACTTGCATAGACGATACCTGTCCGAGCGTCCTCCGTGTACGTCACCGCAGGGCTGTGGTCGATCATCGTTCTATAGCGTTGTTCCGCGTCACGCAATGCTTCGAGCACCTGGCGATGTTCGGTGTTGTCTCGGACGATCGATGACGAGCCGATGACTGAGCCGTTCGCATCGATAATTGGCGCGACCGTGATCGACAGGTCTGCGATCTGACCATCGGCCCTGGAGACGCGCATTTCGACGTCTCGAATTACCTGACCTGCATCGATAGCATTACTGATCGCGATCCGACTGGCGACCTGATCGGGTGGCACAATTTTATCGATCGGCTGACCGATCATCTCTTCTGCTGCGTACCCGAAGATGCTCGCAGCGGCAGCGTTCCAACTGATGACGTGTGACGCTTCATCGGTTCCGATGATTGCATCTGGTGATGCGTGAACGACATCGCGCAGTGTTTGCATCGATGCTGCGACGGTTCCTTGTGCGACGTCGTCGATGTCCCTTTCGCTGCTGACGGTGCAGACATGCGATTCAGAAATCACATGGATGGGAGGCGATCGATCGTGGATGACGTTCGCGATCAAGCTGGCAATGTCAAGGAGTATCGCGATGTCGTCCGCAGTCCACTCGCGATAACAGGTGTCGATCGCTGCCAATGTCCCAACTAGATGGCCGTCACACGTACGAAGCGGCACGCCAGCATAGGCGACCGTTCCGAAAGGCATGGGCCGTCCGGCGTTTTCTACAACGATGGGATGAACGCGGACATCATCGATCGACACAGGTAAGCCAGTCGTGACAACACGTCGACAGAATGGGAATAGGTTGATCGCCGGTCGATCCGAACGGAGTGGACCGCGCTTGCTCGCTCGGCTTCTGACCGATTGATAGTCCGCACCAACGAACGTTACCCGTGCTTCGGGAACTGCCAGTGCCGTTGCGGCCATCCGCGTGAACCGGTCAAACGCATCGAGCGCGGGCGTGTCGAACAGTTTTGACGCGTCCAGAACTGCCAGTAGCTCTGAATCATTCAATGTCGTCGCCAGTGGTTCCGTCATTGAGTCTTTCCAGAGAAATAGATACGCTGGCGACGAATAAGCCTTGGCAATGAATCGAGCCGGGAGTATCGTTCCGAGTCGTCGATTTCCGCGACGTCCGATGCAATACAATCACAGTTGCGTTACAGATGGTCTTTTTGGAAGGTAAATCCGGACCGATGGATATGCCCACCGGGCTGAGGCGTGACATGTCGGAACCGCACCATCCACGGTATTCCTCGACGTACCTGATCGTTTCAGGGGCTGGTACGGCCCGCCGAATTCCGGAACTCATTGAACAACTGGGTCCAAGTGTTCCAAATCTGATAACCGTCTTGACGCCGAATGCGCCTCGTGTGGTGAGTCCGCGAGAGCTGGCCCTGGTTCCTGATCACCGGCTCGTTGAAAGCTATTTTGATGAGGCGATCCTGCCACGGCCGCCGGACGGCGTTCTGCTTGTTGCGCCATGTTCGTTCAACACACTCAACAAACTCGCCCACGGAATAGCGGACAATCTCGCGTTGTCGATCACCGCTGAGGCGATTGGCCGCCGTACGCCGGTCATCGTCGCCGTCTCTGTCAACGATCCGCTCTGGGCGCACCCACGAACGAAGCTGTCGGTGGACGAGTTACGGAGCTGGGGCATATCGGTCATTGAACCTTTGCCGGATGATCGGGGCATGTTAACGATGGCTCCGAATTCGGCGATCATCGAAAAGGTTCTAACGGCGATAGCATCAGCGTAGACGCGCTGTAATCAGCGGACTGCTGTCACCCGCCGAGAGCGATCGCAAGCACCCCGGCAGCAATCAACGCTGACCCAGCGATTCGAATGTTCCCGATACGTTCCTTGAGGATCACGACGCCGAGCAGTGTCGCGAAAACGATGCTCGTTTCGCGGAGCGGAACGATGTAGCCGACCTGACTCCCTGACACTTTCATCGCAGCCAGCACGATCAGATAGGTGCCGATGTGGAGGAAGCCACCAGCGATGAGCGCCCTGCGGCTCGTCTTCCATGCGGCTGCGACGGCTGTTCGACGCGTTGCGACGATGTATGGAAGGAGCAATAGTGTCTGAAGCCCGATCAGTCCATACACGTAGATCAGCGGATTAGCATACTGGACACCCGCCTTGTCGATCAACGAGTACGACGCGATGGTCAACCCGGTCAAAAGGGCGAAAATGATTCCACGACGACCATGTGCGACCTCCTCGGCGACGCGGTCGCGTGCGCCGAGGACGCTGACGATAACGAATCCGAGGAGGATCGTCACGATGCCTCCAACGGCGATAGCAGTCGGGCGTTCGTCAAGGAGCGGAATCGCAAGCAGCGGCACGAGGACGACACCGGTTCCGCGTGCGATGGGATACGTGAGGGACAGTGCTCCGTTGCGGTAGGCGGCCGCGAGAAATAGCGTGTATGCCATCTCCAACGTGCCACTGACGAGGAGAAATGGAACGACCTTGGAAGAGATACCTTCGTCGGCGACAACGTACACGACAGGCACAGCGTAAATGATCAACCCCAGGCCGCTGATCGCGAAGAGGAACGCCAACGGATCCGCACTGCGTTTTGCAAGTACGTTCCAGGTGGCGTGCATGACCGCCGAAATCAGGACCAACCCTACCGCAACCGTTCCCACGCCGGGCATCGTACGTCTGCTGTCACCGGCGTGCAATTGGTCTCGACGCGCAAACGACTTGCCCTTGCTGAATATGGGCCATCGGGCGATGATTGGGTTATCGAGGAGAGAAGTCCTTTCCCAGTCTGGCAGATGGGTTACATGCAAGCTGGGTTGCAACGCGTATGGAGACGGTAATGAGCGAAACTGAAAAGCGATTTGACACACGGCACAAGAGCCGGGTCCTTCACGATGGCCGAGACCGCGCTGCGGCGCGAGCGATGTTGCACGGGATCGGTTTTTCCGATGAGGATCTGAAGAAGCCAATCGTCGGTGTTGCCCACTCGTGGATTGGGACGATGCCCTGCAACTTCGGCCTGCGCCGACTGGCGCAGCAGGTCATGGAAGGCGTCCGAGCGGCAGGTGGGACGCCGATGGAAGTCAACACCATCGCGATTTCCGATGGTGTGACGATGGGAACCGAGGGGATGAAGGCTTCTCTCGTTTCTCGGGAACTGATTGCCGACTCGATCGAACTGGTTGCCCGTGGCCACATGTTCGATGCAATCATCATCCTCGCTGCCTGTGACAAGACGTTGCCAGCTTCGGCGATGGCGCTGATTCGGTTGGATATCCCGGGCTTCGTTCTCTACGGCGGCTCGATTTATCCGGGCCGTTTCCAGAACCGGGACGTCACGATTGTCGATGTGTTCGAGGGTATCGGCGCGAACGCTGCCGGTCGAATGACTGACGAAGAACTGAATGTTCTGGAGCATTGCGCGATTCCGGGGATGGGCGCGTGCGGTGGTCAGTTCACCGCCAACACGATGGCGACGGCGATTGAAGTCCTTGGATTGTCACCAACTGGCATGGCAAGCGTGCCGCAGGAGGACCCGAAGAAGCAGGAAATCGGCTTCAAGGCCGGTGAGCTCGTGATGGACCAGCTCGAGCGTGGCATGCGGCCAAGCGACATCCTGACCCGGACCAGTTTCGACAACATGTTCGCGAGTGCGTGTGCCACTGGTGGATCGACGAACATCGTCCTCCACTCACTTGCAATGGCACGCGAGGCGGACATCCCCTTGACGATCAACGACTTTAACGACATATCCGACCGCACGCCGGTGATTGCTGACCTGATGCCAGGCGGCAAGTACACGGCGGTCGATGTCTTCAACGCAGGTGGCATTCAACTGATCACCAAGCGGTTGATCGACGGTGGGGTCGTTGATGGATCCCAACTGACACCGACCGGAAAAACGCTGGCCGAAGAAGTCAAGGATGCGACGGAAGCGCCCGGCCAGCAGGTCATTACGACGGTCGACAGGCCGTTCAAGGCGCAAGGTGGCCTCCTCGTTCTCAAGGGAAATCTGGCGACCAAGGGCAGCGTCATCAAGATCGCAGCGACCGAGCGGTATACCCACCGCGGACCGGCCCGCGTCTTCGAGCGCGAAGAGGATGCAATGAACGCCGTGACCGAGGGACGGATCGTCGCAGGTGACGTGATCGTTATCCGCTACGAGGGACCTCGCGGTGGACCAGGAATGCGCGAGATGCTCGGCGTGACCGGGGCGCTCGTTGGCGCAGGGCTTGGTGAGACCGTCGCGTTGATGACCGATGGTCGGTTCTCCGGTGGAACGCGCGGCTTCTGCATCGGCCACGTCGCCCCAGAAGCCGCGATGGGTGGTCCGATCGCTGCCGTGCGTGAGGGTGACATCATCTCCATCGACGTCAAGGAGCGTTCGCTCAACGTTGAACTGAGCGACGACGAGATTGGCAGTCGGCTGGCGGACTGGCAGCCGCCGAAGCCGCACTACACGTCGGGTGTGTTCGCCAAGTACGCCGCACTCGTTTCGACGGCTGATGAAGGTGCGGTGACGCGGCCCACGATGTAGGTCTCATTCGCTGTTGACGTCACGATGTTTCAGTTGACGTTAGAAACCCCGCCGCGTGTCAATGGAGACACGCGGCGGTGTTTCCGTTGATTTTGCTGCGATTCTAATCAGGAGTCAGTCGGCCACCTGTTCCAGCGGTATCTCGAACTCGACCGGTTCGACGGCATGCGGCACACCAGCCACGACATCGTCCTTGATCAGGAAGAACGAGACGACAGCCATCGCCATGATCGCGAACGCCGAAACGTAGATGGCGCGATCCATACCGGCCATGAATGCGTAACCGCTGGCGAAACGAATCGTCGCGATCGCTTGCGGGAACTGTTCCAAGCCCGCGAGTTCTCCGTTTTCCAGGACGCTGTCGATAACGCGACCGCCCTGGGCCATCCCGTTGCTGATGAATCCGATTGCCTGCGAGACGATCGGTTCGCTCTCGGTTTGTCGGAGCGATTGAACGGCAGGATCAGCATTGAACGTGTCCTGATACGTGCGATTCATGATCGTACCGAGAAACGCGATGCCGAAGACATTTCCGATTTCGCGGATCGCACCGTTGACGGCTGAGGCGACACCGCTGCGCTCGGAAGGGACGCTGTTGAGAACGGCAGTTGTCATCGGCGCGAAGATGAATGACATGCCGAGGCCCATCACGAGGTACGACGGTAGCAGATCCCAATAGCTGCCATCGACGCTCGCGCGCATATACAGCATCGTTCCGATTCCGGCGACGATCATCCCGAATGAGATGAGGACGCGCGCGCCGACTCGATTGACGAGCGCACCCGAGGCGGGCGCACCGAACATCATGACGATGACCATCGGGATCAGCGCCATTCCGGCCCGGACCGGCGAGAAGCCCAGCACATTCTGCAGATAAAGTGTTCCGAAGAAAGCAAGGCCGGCAATCAGGAATGAGATCGCGAATGCATCGACGTTTGCGCCGGTGAACGTTGGCGATTTGAAGAACCGCAGCGGCACCATCGGCTTCTCAGTGCGAGACTCGACCCAAACAAACGCCACGCCGAGAATCGCCGCGAGGCCAAACGCACTGAGGATCAGTGAATCGTTCCAACCGCGATTACCGGCCTCGATCAACCCCCACGTCAACGACGCGATTGCTCCGGTGATCAACAGGGTTCCGGGAATGTCGGTGGCAACTTCACCGGACGTGTCCTTCGACTCGGTAACGACTGCCTGCGTCACGATGATCGCCAGAATGCCGATCGGCACGTTGATGAGAAAAATCCAGTGCCATGAGACGTACTGAACGAGCAGACCGCCGACGACAGGGCCGAGCGCCAGTCCCGACACGGAGACGGCTGACCAGATACCGAGTGCTTTACCGCGTTCTTCCGGCGGAAAGGCATTCGAAACGAGCGAGAGCGATAGCGGCAGAATGAACGCCGCGCCAATTCCCTGCAACGCTCGTGCAAGGATCAACATCTCAACATTCTGCGAGAATGCGGCAAAGATCGACGCTGCAGTGAAGAACACGATGCCAAGGACGAACCATTGCTTGCGACCCAACCGGTCGCCCAGTCCGCCTGCCGTGATCTGCAACGACGCAAAGACGAGGATATAGGAGGACACGATCCACTGTAGTTGAGTCGTCGACGCGCTCAGATCGCGTGAAATTGTCGGAAGTGCGACGTTGACGACGAGATTGTCAAGAATTGCCATGAACAGAGCGAAACACGCTGCAATGAGGGTGTACCACTTCGCGTTGCCGTCGTTCACTCGTCCTGCAAGGGACGCGCGCATACTCATTGAATACTCCCCTAACCGCTTCGATGCCCGGAAGCACAGCCACTTCCGTTGGCGATGGCTTCCTTGCCATATCGCCTGTCTATCGTACCGCTTGTGAACTTTGTAACAAACCGCCCGGACGGACGTGGCGCGCCGGTCTGAAGGAATGCGTCCCCTCCAGGATCAGCAGCGCCCGACCGGCATCGGCGACTGCGAAGTTCAACTTCAGTCTATGAAGATTGAAGCTGGCTGTGACTGTCCATTGGGATAGGACAGGACAGGTATTTCGGAGTCGTGGCAACCTGTACCAATGACGGATAAGATGGAATCAGCACCGGGGTGACCGAAGGGATACGATCACGAATAGCCTGACAACCGAGGACGTAGCCGACAAGCATTCGGTGATTGCGGATGACCCACCCGCTGAAGACGAAGATACCTACGACGCAAAGGGCGTCGCGGTAGCGTCGTTCGCGCACTTCTCGCACGATCTGTATCCATCGTTCATTGGACCGCTTGTGCCCGCAATCCAGACAAAACTGGGGATCTCGTTAGCGATGGCGAGCCTGATGGTTCCGGCACAGCAGATGCCGAGCATTCTCCAACCATTTATCGGCGTCGTGGCCGACCGAACGAGCCGACGCTGGTTCGTGGTCCTCTCGCCAGCAACAGCCGCGATTTCACTGTCGTCTCTCGGCCTCGCCCCAAACATCGCTGTCGTCCTGCTGCTGCTGCTGGTGTCGGGCTTGTCGTCGGCAATGTTCCACGCTCCCGCCGTCGCGCTGGTCGGCGAGTTTGGCGGTCGGCGGATGGGCAGAGCGATGTCCATCTTCATGGCCGGTGGTGAAATGTCACGGACGCTTGGTCCGATCCTCATCACTGGTGCGATCGCATTGTTCACGCTCGAAGGTTCGTTTGTGGTCATGTGGGTCGGTATCGTTGCGTCGATCATTCTCTATCTGAAACTCGACACGACGGTGACCGACGCACGTCGCCAGGCGCAAACGAAGGTCAATATTCGCCCAATCCTGCGCGCTCGCCGTGGGCCGATTGGCGGTCTGCTTGGCTATTCAATCCTGACTGGAATTGCAACGACGCCGTTTCACTTCTTCCTCGTCAAGCTGCTGGTCGATAAGGGACATGGCGACTGGTACGGAGGATTTGCGTTGTCGACGCTGTTTGCGTCCGGTGTCGTCGGTGGTCTGGTCGGCGGCATCCTCTCGGATCGCGTCGGCAGACGCGCGATGCTCGTCGCCTTCACGACAGCGACTCCGCCACTGCTCTATCTGTACCTGTGGATTGAGAATGGCTCCTGGTGGGTGCTGAGTGTGCTCGCCGTTGCAGGTGCGATCACAATGGCACCTCGGTCGGTCATCCTCGCCGTCGGCGCTGAACTCCTTCCCGAGGCACGCGGTCCGATGGCCGGAATGCTGCTGGCTCTCGGCTTCGTGTCGATGAGCATCGCCGCGCTGGTATTCGGTGCGGTTGCCGACGCTATCGGAATCGTCGACGCGTACTGGTTCGTCCCAGCAATCTGGTTTTTGAGCCTGCCGTGTATCGCCCTGCTGCCACGTCGAGGCGCTCCGCTGGCAATGCCCGGCGAGTCGGCATGATTCATTCCTAACCCCGTCCGCCGAGCCTGGGTCGTTTCGCGTACCGTGCAAAACTGGTACCAATGTGCGCTCGTTCCCGGATCTGTCGCCACCTATAGTCACCGCTGATAAGTTGTGCGATTGATGTGGTCGACAGGGACAGTGCTGTGACGGATGTGTCTGCCGTCAATATGTCAGAGGTGCTGGCGTCGCTTGCGACGATCCTTGATATTGTCGAGGGTCAAGCTCCCGGTCACGTATTGCGCTCGTGTCTCATCGGGATGCGCATTGGTGAGCGCCTTGGCTTGAGCGATGAGCAGCGCTCGTCGCTGTTCTATGCACTACTGCTCAAAGACGCCGGCTGTTCCAGCAATGCTGCCCGAATCGCGGCGATGTTCGAGTCCGATGACTTTCGCGCGAAACATGACTTCAAGACGGTCGACTGGACCCGCCAGCCAAATGCCGCATTGTACGTCCTCCGGACGGTTGCTCCGGACGGTTCGGTTTGGGACAAAGCACGGCAGGTCGTTGCAATTGGCCGACATCGCCACGGTTCGACGAAGCAGTTGATCGAGATTCGTTGTGAGCGTGGTGCAGGAATCGCGCTGCTCCTCGGACTCTCGGAAGATACGTCGAACGCGATCCGAAATCTGGACGAGCATTGGGATGGAAGCGGCTATCCCGACGGGGTTGGTGGTGACAGTATTCCGTTGCTGGCCCGAATCTGTGGACTCGCCCAAACTGTTGATGTGTTCTTCAGCCGGTATGGCGCCGACGCAGCGGAACAAATGGCAACCGATCGTCGTAGGACGTGGTTCGATCCGATGATTGTTGATGCTTTTCTTCATGATGCGCGGATAGGAAATCTGTGGGAAACGCTGGCGCGCGGCGATCTGGCGACCGTAGTCGAAGGGCTTGAACCGGTCGAACTCGTCATCCCGGCGACGACGGAGCGGCTCGACCTGATATCGGTCGCGTTCTCGCAAATCATCGACGCTAAGTCCCCGTACACGAGTCAACATTCAACTGGCGTTGCGCGGGTTTCGAAACTCCTCGCTGAGCGGCTGGGTTTATCGGCAGCCGCTGTCCGTGATCAGGAGCGCACGGGCCTGCTCCACGACATCGGTAAGCTCGGCGTTTCCAATCGAATTCTCGATAAGCCCGGATCACTGACCGACGCTGAGTATCGCGAGATCCAGAAGCATCCGGAACTAACTTATCGGACACTCAGTAGGGTGACGCCGTTTGACGGCATCGCCAGGACGTCCGCGCTGCATCACGAGCGGCTCGATGGGAGTGGCTATTACCGTGGTGTCGCTGCGGATGCGCTCGATCTTCCCGCTCGAATCCTCGCCGTCGCCGACGTATTTGACGCGCTCGTCAGCGATCGGCCCTACCGGGCAGGGATGCCGATCGAGCAGGCATTGGCGATCATTCAATCCGACTCAGGTAGCAAACTATGCCCAGTTTGCGTCGAACAACTCATCGAACTGGCACCTTCACTCGCGTCGGGCGCGGAGTCAACCAACGTTGGCAAGAT
>JBGSWU010000290.1:0-7994 GCA_041751795.1 Thermomicrobiales bacterium | reverse complement strand
TTCTCGTTCGTCATGCGTTTGACCACTCCGGTTCGAACGATCTGGCCCTCGCGGCGAGCAGACTGACGCTGAACGACGAGCGACCCCTGATTACCCCAGATGGCTGGGCCACCGTCCGGTACCGGTCCGTTCGCGGTCCAGGTTGCCTCGATGACGGCCATCGTTTTCGGATAGCGCAGGACGAGAATGGCATTGTCATCAACTGGGACATAGTCTTTCTGCAGTCGTCCAATCGTCGCATGCGCTCGGCCAGGAAGACCCAGGAGATGATGCGCCATGACTGCGCCATAACCACAGTAGTCGATGTATGCTCCGGCGCCGTTTCGGTCCCGATCGTACAGCCACGAGTAGAAGTATTCCGAGCACCCGTACTCTTTGGGACCGCCATGACCGCCGCGGAATGAAAAGCGAAAAATATCGCCCACCGCACCCTGTTTTGCCAGATCAAGCGCATGGCGAACGGCGGGCGTCCAGTTCGTTGGCCAGTTGACCATCAATGGAAGGCCCGACTTGCGCGACGCGACTCTCAGTCGCTCGGCGTTCGCCAGAGAATCCGCCATCGGCTTTTCGAGCATAACGGGTTTGCCGTGAGACATTGCGAGTTCAACGATATCGACCGAACCTGCATTATCAGCGAAGACGAGGACGGCGTCTGGACGTTCTCGCTCCAACAGCGACGCGTAGTCGCCATAGCCGCGCTCGACTCCAAACTCCGAACGCGTCTTTTCGACCAGTGGGGCATTCGGATCGGCGACGGACAACGTCACATCGTCACGCGCAGCCAGCGCCGCGATGTGCTCCCAGACGTGGTCGTGCGTCAATCCCAGGACACCGACGTTCCAGGCCATATGATCCCCTCCACCTTCATGCAACAGTGCTGGGGATCATCGGGCATGTTCGAAACGTTGGCAACCGTCGAGCGAGGTGATTCAGTCGTCAGCTACTGGAAGACGGTTTCGCTTTCGCCCTGACGATCGATCCAATGACGAGCAGCAGGACGACCGCGACCACCTGACCGCCCATGACGATGCGGTTGACATCGATCGCGGGTTGCCAGGTAACTTCGCCGTCGCGAATGACATACGCCCCTGCTGGTTTTGCCGCAAGCCCAAAACCGCCACCACTGCCTGCTCCTTCGGCGCTGTCACCGCTTCCGCCGCCTGCACCACCGCCAATTCTCGCAGCGGGGATGATCGTGACACCATCCTTCTCGTATGGTTCGCCGAATACCCGCTTGACCGTCAACGCATCTCGTGCCGAGTCGATCATTTCTGATACCTGCATCATTGCGTCCTTTCATTATCGAATGGTGATCCTCCATCGTGTCCAGACGGTCGCCGTGTTTCCATTAAGATCACGGCTCATTGCTTCGGCGCACATGCTCGCAAAAGTTCGAGGATACTCGTTGCCGAATCGTCGGCGGTGATGGCGCGAACGACGGTTTCATCGAGTTCGCTCTCATGTGCCGCGATCGTAACCTGGAGTTCCGCCGCTTCGCGTCCACTCGCGGCAGTTTCACGCGCCGATACGCCCATACGTTCGAAATGAGCGGCATAAGCTGGAACACGTGAATACCGGTTTGCTTCGATGTCGAGGCGCTCGTCTGCCTGCGGCAGCAGCGCAGATCGAACGTAGGCCATCACGAGAGGACGTGGTCGACCAGCGGATTCAGCAGCATCACGGCAGATCTGGCCAGACTGCTTCGCGGTTTCTGGTGTCTGCCAGTTGAACAGGACACCATCGCCACTCGCGCCCGACATCCGCGTCATCCGTGGTCCAAGCGCACCAACGATGATTGGAACGGCAACGAGGTCGTGGAGCCGATCGACACCTTCGCGCACCTTGCTGACGCTCGGATCACCGCCGGATCCGACACCGAGCAGCAATCGAACGACCGGCAACTTGAGCCGTTCGACATCTCGCGCGATGTCCTCGGCGGGGCGTCTGTCGAGAGGGATGACGCCAACACCAAGCTTAATACTGGTCGTCACCTGCGCCGCCGCGTCAAGGGCAGCGAGACCATCGTTGCCCGGGGTGTCATTGACCCAGAATGACGAATAGCCGAGTTGCTCCGCTTCGCGGGCGACTTCACGGATCACGTCATGGTTGACTGCTGCCGCGACTCCGAAACCTCGTCCCATCCTCGTATCCTCCCCCGTTCGACGGACCCTGATTGTTCCCATCAGTCGTGCTATACACGCTACCACGAAGAATTCCTGCCGTCGCGTGACGGTGACAGATTACGTGAGGAGCATGGGTTGGTACGTGGATTGCATTGCTGAAGTGTCAACAACACATCATCGAGCCATAGGAGCCTGCCATGAACGCGATTCCGGTCGAGCGCGAACCAACATCTGATGACAGCGCAAAAGCAACGTTTCAAAAGCTTCCACTAAAGGAACTGGGGAAACGTACCTTCAGCGAGTTCAAGGATGATGAAGTCACTGAAATGGCAGCGGGCGTCGCATATCACGCGATTTTCGCGATCCCCCCGATGATCATTTTCGTCGTGACATTGGCAGCATTGGTCGGCCAGATCACATCGGTTGATGTTGCTGGAATGTTGCGTGACTCGATCAATGAAAGTGCACCCGCAGACACGCGGGAACTTCTAACTGGCCTCGTTGATTCAGCGATCGCCGACGTTAGCGGTGGAGTCGCGTCATTCGGCGTCATTCTCTCTGCTTTGATTGCCCTGTGGTCCGGATCGAACGGAATCTCGACGATTATTCGTGCGTTCAATCGAGCCTATGATGTTGACGAAGACCGGTCGTTCATCAAGAAGAAAGCTGTCTCGATCGGGCTAACCGTCCTCATGGGAGTCCTCGTCATTCTCGCGTTTGTTCTCTTCGTCTTCGGCCAACAGATCGGGAGTTGGAGCGCTGAGCAACTCGGCCTCGGTTCAATTTTCGAACTCGTGTGGAACATCTTGCGCTGGCCGCTTGCTGTGTCCTTCATCGTTTTCCTGCTGGCAGTGCTGTATTATCTCGGCCCAAACATCGACCAGTCGTTCCACTGGATTTCGCCAGGATCTGTCGTTGCGACGCTGTTGTGGGTCGCGGTTGTCTTCGGCTTCAAGATCTATGTGACGTATTCGAATCCTGGCAGTGCGTACGGTGCTGTCGGCGGCGTCGTTGTCCTGTTGTTCTTCCTCTATCTCACAGCGATCGTCTTCCTCGTCGGCGCAGAGGTAAACGCTGTCCTGCAGCGACGCTATGACGAGAAAACGATTCGGGATCTGCAGGAAAATCCTGATAAAGTGATCGACAACGAAGAGCGAGCGTTCAACGCCAAGAACGCTCGTGACCTCGATCGACGGGAGGGCACGATGGTCGCACGTCAGTCCAGCCGCAATCCCTCAACTGACTCGAACAATTCCCCTGACTCAAACGACACGAAGCATGCCCAGTCGTCAAGACCAGAAAAGACGAAGAAGAAATCGAAGTCCTCAAAGGACAACCAACTCCATAAGTCCGGTTTCGGCAATCGGATTGGCAGGATGATCGGTTCAACGATACTTTCCGTTGCGGCATCGAAATTCGGCAAGAAGGATCAGGAAAAGTCTCGCCGGGCCAACTGATAGTCGGAGAATGATTGGCACCGAAAACGAGGTGCCTGTTACACATGAGGAAGGGCCGGTGATGTTCGTTCACCGGCCCTTCTCGCGAGCGAATTGCTTACCTCTTTCAATCAGGCTGTTGCAGTCACCGCCGCGAGGCTTTCGGCGACTGCCTCATTGAACTGCGGCAGGTCCTTCGGAACCCGTGAAGTGATCAGGTTCCCATCGGTCACCAACGCGTCGTCAACGTAGTTCGCGCCCGCGTTCTTCACGTCGTCGCGGATCGTCGCAACACACGTTAACGTCCGGCCACGTACCACTTCTGCAGAGATTAGCAACTGGGGACCATGGCAGATGCTGGCGACGGGCTTGCCGGACTCGACGAAATCACGCGTGAAGGACACGGCAGCATCGTTGATCCGCAGTTGCTCCGGGGATCCACCACCTGGAATCACGAGCGCGTCGTACTCCGCAACCGAGGTCTGGTCGAACGTCGTATCCGGCTTAAGGACTGCGCCCTTCTTTCCTTCGATCGGGTTTGAGTCCAGCCCGATAACCGTGACCTTCGCTCCGCGCTGTTCGAGGTAATCCTTTGGGTCCGTCGCTTCAATATCTTCGAAGTTACGAGCCAGCACCATCGCGACTCGCTTGCCTTTCAGATCAGCCATTGACAACTTCCTTTCATGTGGATCGAACGCAACGAGTCTCGACAGTATCGCAACCGCAAGCCCCGGCGTCGATCGGTGCACGGTTACCCTCGACAGTGAAGTGGATTCTGGCGATGTAATAGACGCCACGGGATGACGGTCGGAACATACGTACGTACGACCACCTTATACCGCAATCGTCGCAACGACCATGCCTACACGACGGATGAGGCATTGGTACACTTTCTAACCGATCGAGGTAGCCGCCGTCCGTTCGGATTTCGTAGCGTTTCGGGCTGCTTTGGATTCTGATCATCGACAATGAGATCGTCGACGACCTGCCAATCAGGCCGAACACGGCATGAGAGAACCACTACGGTTAGCAAAACAAGCAGCAGAACGAGTCTTAATACCGAAGAACACACGGTTACATCCGTTGCACCGGAGCGAACCGTTCCTCGCCGTGCGCGACTGGACCGCGTTGCTCTTTGGACATGGATTGGCGCAGCGGCAACGCTCAGCATTTTGATCGCCATTTTCACCGCCTTTCAAATCGCTGGGAGGGACAACATCCGTACCGGCGTTCACGCGTTTGGTGTTGACCTGAGCGGGTTGACCGAAGCGGAGGCACGGACTGCCCTTACGCAGGTGGTCGATGATCGAACGAGTGAGCCGCTGATCCTGACCGATGGCGATCGACGCTGGGAAGTCAGTGCTGCAGAACTCGGCTTAACCATGGATATCGACGGTGCGCTTGAAGACGCGATGCGTGAAGGACGCACCGGCATCGGCCCGTCGCGGATGGCGTTGCTCTGGCGACTCCGAGATGATCCGACGGAGGTAGCACACGATCGAATCTCCGTTATGGGCGATACCCTCGACGCCGACATTAGTCAACTTGCTGCAGAAATCCACCAAGAGAAGATCGACCCGGCTCTCAATCTCGACACGACCACCGGTCCGACCTACGTCAACGCCCAGATCGGCCGGGATATGGACACCAAGGCGACGCGCGCGTCAATCCTGTCGGCCCTGGCAAACGGTGACGACCGCGTTGAGCTTGTCATCAACGAAACGACGCCTGCCGCATGGGACGCCGATTACGCCGACGCCCGACAACGCCTCGACAATCTCTGGGATGCGCCGATTGAACTCGTGGCAAGTGATGAGGTCTGGACGCTGGGTTCCGACCAGGTTTCGCACTGGATCGAGATACACGCTGCGGCGGGGCCGAACCAGCCAGCAACGATTACGACGAACCAGCAATGGATCGACGATGTCGTCAACGAGATCGCGATTTTCACCAACCACGCACCGCAAAGCGCTCGCGTCTGGTGGGACGTTAGCGGTAGCCTGATCAAGACCGCAGATGGTGATCCCGGCAAGCGACTGCTCTGGGACGAGTCTCGTGCCCTGATTGAGGCTGCGTTCCTCGGCGAAAATCCAGCGAACCGAATCGACCTACCGGTTGAGATCACCAACCCACCTGCCCTGCCGGATAACCTTAACGCGCTTGGAATATCGTCGATCATCGGTGAAGCGAGCACTCCATACGGCGGTGGCCTGCCTGAACGCATGCACAATATCGAACTGGCTGCCAAACGGTTGAACGGCACGTTTATCCTGCCGGGACAGACCTTCTCGTTTAACGGCGAAGTGGGTCGGACCACCGTCGAATCCGGGTTCCAGATTGCATATGGAATCGCGAATGAAGGTGGCCAGCTGACGACGATCCCGTCCGAAGCTGGCGGCATCTGCCAGGTCGCAACGACGGTGTTCCAACCAGTGTTCTGGCTCGGCTTCCCAGTCCTCGAACGTTCGACACATTCCTACTGGATCCCGAACTACACGTCGAACGGATATGTCGGACTTGATGCAACAGTCGACGAGGCGACAGGACTCGACTTCAAGTGGGTAAACACCTCCGGAACGGCTGTGCTGATCGAAGCGGTAGCGGACGGCGAGGACTTCACGATTCGCTTCTACGGCACTCAACCACCGTGGTCTGTCCAGGTCGACGTGCCAAAAACGGAGAATGTCGAAAAGGCCGACGACAAGATTGTGTACCAGGCGTCTGAGACGATCCCGGACGGACATACCCGCCAGATCGAACGGGCACACGATGGCTTCGATGTCACCGTCACCCGCCAGATCACCGAAAACGGAGAAACCCGCTCAGAGGAATTCAGCACGAGTTACGGCCCATCACGTAACGTCGTTCTCGTCGGTTCAACCAGCGGCGAGTTGCCGCCTGAGTACCGCTAGATCCTGAGTCAACTTGCAATCAGCGAATCACCCCAGAGGCGTCAGACGGTGTCGGCGAGCATCTGCTGGAATCTTGACGAGCCAGTCGTCGAGACGGGAGCACTCTCTCTCGCATGTCATCCTGAACCGCAGCGAAGGATCTCCCTGTGAACACCACTGTAGCGCTTGAATAAGACGGATGGCAGTCGTCCTGCCCGGCGAACCAGTTCGTCGAGACAAGGAGATCCTTCACTGCGGTTCAGGATGAAATGACGTCTCAGGACCACTCCTCACGCGTCCAGGCCATTTCCCAGAATGCGCGCTCGTAGTAGGTGCTGAGTTCGAACACACGACTCGCCGCCTGAAGATTCAACGCCGACTCACCGGAGGCCAGTTCGTTGAATCTGCCCACGAGCCAATCAACGAGGCTCCCGTACTCGATCGACGCGTACTCCTCGATCCAACGTGCGTACCGCGAATCAGCAGGCAGTCCCCGAGCGCGGAGGCTATGACCGATTTCGCGGTATCCCCACTGGCACGGCAAAACACTGGCAAGGATCAGGAACAGATTCCCGCCCGAAGCCGTCGCCAGAAGATGATCGGTGTACGCCTGGCACGTCGGGGCAGAACTGATCGTGTCGAGCCGATCACGCTCACCGCCGAACAATGCGTACAATTCGATCAGTGCTCCCACCTCGACCGCTAATGTCGTGCTGACCAGTTCCCCAAGCTTCGTCGCCGTCAGAAGGTCAGGACTCGCGACGACCGCCTGGGCGAGGACACGAACATACTGGCGCAAATAGGCATAGTCCTGCTCGATGTAGTAACGGAACGTCGCTTCAGGAAGCGAGCCATCTCCGATGCCAAGCACGGCTGGATGATGAAGCGCAGCCTCATGACATGCTGCGTGTTCACTCGTGAGGTTCGCGAAGAACGAACTGGACCGCACGCTATCCGCCTCCAACCATGTGGACGACTTCAAGTCGATCGCCATCATTCAAGATCGTCGCGTCATATGCGTGTCGCGGCAGAATCTCGGTGTTGTACTCGACGGCGATCATCCGGCGTTCAATGCCTTTGCTGTCAATCAAGTCGCCGAGTGTTGTCCCGTGCTGGACGGTCACGTCGACACCGTTAAGCTGGACCTTTACGGTCGTTGTTTCAGTTTGGTGCATCGATCACCCCCTTCTTTCATACTCTTCTGGATATTTATGCTGAGTGGCTCCGGTTTTTCGCGTCGTCGATTACTGACCGAATGTGACGAGCACTCGATTCTGGATCATCGGACAAAAGCAGTTCTCGCCCGACGGCGACACCGTGCGCACCAGTTGCAAGGACATCAGGAATGCGCTCGATCGTGATCCCACCGAGAGCGACGACCGGAACCGGAACGGCTGCAACCATGCTGGCAAGCCAATCGAGACCTCGCCCTGGGATGCCCCGCTTACTCGGCGTGTCGAACACGTGACCGGCGACCACGTAGTCCGCGCCAGCCACAGAAGCAGCCTGGGCGCCGATGACATCATGAACAGAACGCCCGATCA
>JBGSWU010000289.1:0-4467 GCA_041751795.1 Thermomicrobiales bacterium | reverse complement strand
GCTCCGCCCCCCCCGGGCCGGTATACGACACGGCCCATACGGGGGAAACCAGTGGCAAGGCGTTCCCAGCGATCGACAGCAAACGTCACGATAACCGCTAACCCTGCACCAGCAAGTACATCAACGAGGTAGTGCTCGCCGAGGTAGACCAGCGAGAACCCCATTGCAACCGAGTACACTGCGCCGGCGATGCCAAGCACTGACCGGACTCGCCAGAGGGCGAACGCCATCAGCACGGTGATCGCCGTGTGCAGCGAGGGCATCGCCGCAACCGGGTTGGGGTCAGTGAAGAAGGTATAGACCTGTTCGGGGTCACGCGTTTCCCCCGCGTTCGATGCGCGGGTGATCCGGTGGACCAGCATCTCATCGTCAACCGTCGCCTCAATCCACGGCGGTGACGTCGGCAGTAACGCATACAGCAACAACCCGATCGCCATCATCGCAATTGAAGCGACTAAATACTGACGAAACGCGGTCGTCTTCTCAGTTCGGCTGCCGTACCACCAGAGTGCAACGGCCACGAGATGCGGCATTACGTAGTACGACGTGTGGACACCGGTCGTCAGGTAGTCGAGGATGCCCGTCGATCCGGGCGTGTAGAACGCGTCCTGTAGCCGCTCGGTTGGCGTCACGCCTCCCGCAAACAGCCTGTCCATTCCAGTGAACAAGCCGCCCTGATCCGGCATTCCAAGGTCATTCATCCCGGCGCGGAGCAGCGAGAATCCCAGCCACGCCGTTGTGTAGATCGCAAGCGGCATCGCCCCACGACGCGCTAGCAGTGCCCCTGGAACGGCAATCGCCAGCAGGACGAGCAGTGAATCCCCACGCAGCACATGCTGACTGGCCGCTAGCACCGCCAAGACAACGATCCCTAGCCGGAACGCAAGCCC
This sequence comes from Thermomicrobiales bacterium, assembly GCA_041751795.1. Taxonomy (GTDB): domain Bacteria; phylum Chloroflexota; class Chloroflexia; order Thermomicrobiales; family CFX8; genus JBBECJ01. The sequence goes on along the minus strand of JBGSWU010000289.1, from coordinate 3,577 downwards.
GAGCCAGCCACCGGTATATGTCCAGACACGCTCAAGCGCCCCCGGCTGAACTCGCTCAGTGTCGATGCTGGTGATCATTCAGCATAATACTCCGATGAAGGGCATCGTTGCCCTACGAGATGGCTGGGCCCACTCTCAAACGCAATCTCCACTTATCCCGGCGGAGGAACCGGTGCAGGATTGTCCTGACCGAGTTCAACCGTCCGCTGATACGCCGCCCAGACCGCACGTGAGATGACTGTCCGTAGGCTGCCCTTCTCCATCTGATACAGCGCCGCCGCCGTCGTCCCGCCCGGCGATGTCACCATGTTGCGTAACTCCGCTGGGTGCTTGCCCGACTCTCGCGCGAAGAGGACCGAGCCGATCATTGTTTGCAAGACCAGTTCCTCGGCAATCCGCCGCGGGAAACCCATATGGACTCCGGCGTCGATCAGCGCCTCCATCACCAGGAAGATGTAGGCCGGACCAGTGCCCGACAACGCCGTCGCCATGTCGACGGCATCCTCGGAATCGACACGGACGGCGTGCCCCATCGCGCTTAGCAACGCTGAGACTACGAGGTTCTGCTCGTCACTCACCGCTGCCGTCGGCATCCAAACCGTCACGCCCTGGCCGATCTGGGCCGGAGTATTCGGCATTGAGCGGACGATCCGCTGGTGGTCGAGTCCATGCCGCAGTCGTTCGACCGTCGCACCGGCGATGATCGACACGACGACCTGCTCGGATGAAAGATGCCCGCTCAGATCGGCGAAGATCGTGTTCAGCGATTGCGGCTTAATTGTCAGCATGACGACGTCTGCGCCCTCGACGGCGTCAGCGTTGTTCGCCACCATCCGAACTCCGAACCGTCGTTCCAGTTCCTGCCGACGGTCGGCATACGGTTCGGAGCCGGTAATCTGATCGGCTTCGAGTAAACCGCCATCCAGCAGCGCAGCGATGATCGCCTCGCCCATCACGCCGGTGCCAATGAACGTCACGCGCTTACCGCGCAGCGCATCCAGATGCTCGGTGGTTGCGTTCATGACTTCCCTACACGCACGACGAAGACCGCATTACTCATCGCCCGCAACCGCGTCAGCCGTCGGCGCGGAAAACACCGGCGTTGGGATCATCCCGAACAATCGCGCTGCGTTGCCGTACATGATCCGCTCGCGCTGCTCATCGTCCAGCCGGAGGATGTCGAACATCGTCATCCAGTCGCGGATCTCGTCCTCGAAGCGATCGTTGTTGTCGGAGCCATACAGCAGCTTGAAGTGTGAGATTTCGCTCGGGATGAGTTTCCGTTCGATGATGTGCCGGCGAACCATCTCGCCACCGGAAATGTCGAAGAAGACATTGCGTCGCCAGCGAGCAACGTGGGCGGCGACATCGTAGTAGCCGATGCCGAGATGCGCGCCGATCACCTTCAACTCCGGAAAGGTGAAGGCGATCGTGTCGAGGTAGATCGGCTCCATGTGCGCCGACGAGACCCCACGTCCTCGCGAGCGTTGTTCCCACGGCTTCACCCGCTCGATCAGTTCCGGGTCGAACGGATCCTGGACGCGATAATCCGCCCCGCCACCAACGACGCCGGTGTGGAACAACGCCGCGAAGCCGTGCTCCTCAGCCGCCTCGTAGATCGGGAAGTAGCTCGTGTCGTCGTACCGCTTGAGTGGCAGGATGACCTTCAGGCCGCGAAACCCGCGCGCGGCAGCCTCGTGAACCGCTTCCGGCCCCTCTTCGTCGAGGTCGATCCCGTAGAGTCCAACGAACAGTTCGGGATACTTCTCGATCGCCCGCGTCACGCGCTCGTTGTAATCGCCAAAGCGCGACCCCAGCAGGCAGAGATGAACGACGCCCGCCGCCTGAGCGCGCTCGACCAGTTCCTCGATCGCCTCGTCGACGGGACGCTCCTCACCCCACGGAAAATGAACATGTGTGTCGAAGATTTTCACGAAACCATTTCCAGTTCTGTAACAAACCCCGCAGGCCTGCCGTAGTAGCTGACGGCGTATGTGTACTTGTCCGTTACCTCAACCTCGACGTCGAGGCCGTTGATAGCCGCGTACTTAAATTCGTCACTCACTCCGAAATTGGAGAAGTAGTCGGGCTGCACTAACGCTCGAACAAATTCAACGAAGTCGGTTACACGCTGCGCCTTGGCTGCATCCGCGGTAAGCAGCACCTCGATTTGTTGCAGGCGTTCCTCCGCCTCCGTGTGCTGCCGTCGCGTCTGCTGCCAGTCAGCCCGTAGGTCGGCGCGGAGTTCGTCATCCTCCTCATCTACGATCCTCCGGCGAAGCTTGTCCTCCCGCACCCCTAGATCGACGATCATTCGCGTCAGTTGCGTCTGGTCTGCGAGGAGTTGGGGATCCGGACCAACCTCAGCCCGTTGATTGTAGCGCTCGACCAACTCCTCCGGTCGCTTTAACGTCTCGACGATTTTATCCCAGACGGCAGCGTTGGCGACCTCGACGGGAATCGCGGGGCAGTCACACGTCGCTTGAATAACGCCGATTGCTTTCGCTCGTTTCGTATTATGACGAGAAGAGCAGAAGTAATACTGACGGCCTACCGAGTGCTGAATCGAGTACATCCGCTGCTTACAGCGAGCGCAGTAGATCCGACCGCGCAGGAGGTAGAAACGATCGTCGTTTCGCGTTGGAACCGCCTTCGAATCCCCGCCCCGTTGGTTTGCCTGCGCCCAGAGTTGCTCGTTCACAATCGCAGGAGTGATGCGTCCGGTTGTATCGAGCACCAGCCACTCGCTCTCGGGCTTGATGATCTGCCGGCGCTTCCCTTTGATATGCATCTCACCAACGCGATTCGCAACCGTCAATCCTTTGTAGCGTGGATGTTGAATGACATTGCGGACAGCGGGCTGCGACCACTTTGCTCCTGATCGAGTACGGTAGCCTCCCTGGTTCAGTTCCTTCGCAACGCTGTTCAACGACCGACCAGCAGCGACCCGCTCGAAGACCAACCGGACGATGACAGCCTCATCTCCAACTACCGCCCAACTACGTGTCTCCTTCACGCGAATGTACCCGTACGGATCCGGCCCCAGATTGAGGGGGATACCCTTCACAAGTAGCCCCCGTTTCCCGGTGGTAGTGCGGCGGATGATGTCCTCACGTTCGTGCTGCGCCTTCCGGAAGTAGAACTGCAGCATCAATCCGCCGTCGTCGCGGTTGACGTCAATGTGATCGTCAGAGAAGTGCACCTCTGTCTCGTGGTCGCGGAGTTCAGCCATGAGAATGTTACCGTCGAGATGGTTGCGTACCCAGCGATCGACAACGTATATGACGAGGTGGTTGTATGATCCAGCACGAATACGAGAGCGGAGGATGTTCAGTTGCGGGCGGTCGATCGACTTGCCAGAGTAGTCATCTCGAAAAACATCTACCACCTGCCACCCGCGTGCCTCAGCGAAGGCGCGACACGCCTCTTCCTGAATTCCCAGCGAGGACCGCTCATCCTTCGACTGCTCGTCGGTCGACACCCGACAGTAGATCACAGCCCGCGTCATCACACATCCTCACAATCGTTACTTCCGTCGGTGCTTTCGGTCGCTTGAGATACCATCCGTACCAACTTA
>JBGSWU010000288.1:0-12066 GCA_041751795.1 Thermomicrobiales bacterium | reverse complement strand
ACGAATCCGGCGTGCCAAACGTCGATCCTCCGACGGCGCGCTACACCCCCCGCTTCTATGTCGTTGCGCTGCTGTTCGTCGTGTTTGACATTGAAGCCATCTTCCTCTTCCCGTGGGCCGTCGCGTTCGACGCGATGGGGTTGTATGGGTACATTCAGGCTGTCGTGTTTATCGGTCTCCTGCTCGCTGGCCTCGCCTACGAGTGGAAAAAGGGAGCGCTCGAATGGGTCTAATCGACAACCGTTTTGAGAAGAATGTTCTGACGACATCGGTCGACTGGGTCTTCAACTGGGCACGCCGCTCCAGCCTCTGGTGGCTTCAGTTCGGGCTGGCCTGCTGCGCGATCGAGATGATCTCGGCCTCGATGCCGCGTTACGACCTGTCGGAGCGCTTCGGCATGCTCTACCGCGCAACGCCGCGGCAGGCGGACCTGATGATTGTGGCCGGACCGGTCACGAAGAAGAGGGCGCCGGTCGTTCGAACCCTGTACGAGCAGATGTCTGATCCGAAGTGGGTACTGTCGATGGGATCCTGCGCCAACATTGGCGGTCCGTTCGACACCTACGCCGTCGTTCAGGGCGTTGATCAGGTCGTTCCGGTTGACTGCTATGTTCCCGGGTGTCCGCCGATCCCGGAAGGCTTGTACTACGGCATCCTCGAACTGCAGAACAAGGTCATCAAGTTCGAGACATTTGCCAAGAAGTATGGCAGCGACGAGGCAGACGCTGAGCGTGATCGCGACCGTATCGCTGCCCGGCAGGCGATTTCGGGTACTGATGCGATGATCGTTAGCCAGACGTCTGGCTTCAGCGAGCCGAGCGACAATAGTTTCCCGCGCGCGTCATAGCACGCATGTAGAGCGCGGCGAGCGTCGCGCAGTTCGAGGGCGTCGAACGCCCGACTGAGCCGGCAGGAGGCGGATGCGGCATGTCCCAGGATCCCGCCCGAGATAAACCGAATACTCCCGATGAGGCGGTCGCAACCGGAGCCGAATCAACTGTCGTCGGACCGAAGGACGATCCGGCTGGTGCTCCGTCGACTGATAACCGGAGTGAGTGGGCTGAGGCGTCGCCGGCAAGCGACGTTTCCGACGCGGCTGACTCTGATGACGGTGAAGCGCTGGCAGCCCTTGAGGCAATGAGCGATCCATTGGCTCCGGTTATCGAGCCTGCTCATGACATGACCGGCATTCAGATCATTGATCCGGTCTGGGTGCATTCAGGTTTTTGGGGCCCACTCGACGAGAACATCCATCCTGCAGTTGTTGCGATACGCGCAGCACTCCCTGGGGTGGTCAAGGAAGTGACGTTCTTCCGTGACGAGGTCACGATTCATGTCGTGACGGACCAGTTGAGTGATGTCGCGATGCTTCTTCGAGATACAGATGAACTCGCCTATCGTCTGGTGAGCGATCTGACAGCGGTTGACATGCTGGGTCTTCGTCGCTCACCTCGATTTGATGTCGTTGTCACGCTCTACTCCATCAAGCATCGCAAGCGGTTGCGCTTGAAAGCAGCAGTTGAGGAGGGGCAAACGTGTCCAACTCTCACTGGCGTATACAAGGCAACTGGTTGGCTTGAACGCGAAGCCTACGACATGTTCGGGATTATCTTTGAAGGCCACCCTGATCTGCGTCGAATGCTCCTGCCCGAAGACTGGGACGAAGGGCATCCGCTGCGCAAGGATTATCCGATTCGCGGATACAAGCAGTATGTTCAGCCAGGATTCGAGAATCCTGCGCCTCGCATTCGCGAGCCACGGAGGTCATAGCGATGTCCGCCATCGATACCGATGCACGTTCCCAGTACGGCACGCTGACAGTCGAAGACGAGCAGAAGATATCTGATTCACGACGCCAACTCGTCATGAACATGGGGCCACAACACCCGTCGACCCACGGCGTGTTGCGGGTGGTCGTTACCCTTGAAGGCGAGACGATTGTTGGAACCGACCCGATCATTGGATACCTGCATCGTGGCGTCGAAAAGATCGGCGAAACGCGTCGCTATTCGCAGTTCACCCCATGGACCGACCGCACTGACTACGTCGCAGCACCGCAGAACAATCTGGGTTACATTCTCGCGGTCGAAAAGCTTGTCGGTATCACGGCAACCGAGCGCGCACAGTACTGGCGCGTCATCATGGCGGAATTGTCACGGATAGCCAGCCACCTGGTCTGGCTGGGAACGCACGCCCTCGACATCGGCGCACTCTCGATGAGTCTCTTCTGCTTCCGGGAACGGGAACTGATCCTCGACATCTTCGAAAAGTTCTGCGGCGCTCGGCTGACGACCAACATGATGGAGATTGGCGGATTTTCGCGACCGATCCCACCTGGTCTGGTTGAGATGGTCGAAGGATTCCTCGCCATCTTCCCGGAACGGCAGCAGGAGTACGTTGATCTGCTGTCTGCAAACCCGATCTGGCTGGCGAGAACACGTGGCGTTGGCGTTATCGAGCCCCAGGCGGCACTCGACTACGGCCTGACCGGAGCGTGCCTGCGCGGTAGTGGCATCAACTACGACATCCGCAAGGCCCAGCCGTATCTGGTGTACGACCGGATCGACTTTGAAGTGCCGATCGGTACACACGGCGACGTCTACGATCGCTATCTCGTCCGGATGGAAGAGATGCGACAGGCGATGCGGATCATCCGCCAGTGTCTCGATCAAGTGCCAACTGATGGCCCGTTGATGCGCCATGATTCGAACTACTGCATCCCTCCGCACGACACCGTTCTGCGGACTGCTGAGGATATGCAGCGCCACTTCGTCTGGGTTGTCAAGGGCTTCAATGCTCCAAAGGGCGAGGTCTACGTTCCAATCGAGCATTCCAAGGGTGAGTTGGGACACTACATTGTGTCTGATGGGTCCGCAGTCCCATACCGGCTGCGCATCCGCACGCCCGACTTCGTGAATCTCCAGATCCTGCCTCACATGGCGCAGGGTTCCATGCTGGCAGACGTCGTTGCACTGATCGGAACGATCGATATCGTGCTCGGATCGGTTGATCGTTGATTCCTGACGCGGGCTGGCGGATGTCGGTGCGATTCAAGACTCCGTGATCCAACCCGCGTCTCGTGTGCCGAATCGGGTACACTCACTGAGCCTCTGGGGACCTGGCTAACGGCTGGTTATCACGAGGCTCAATTGATGCGGCGAAGGCGCGTTGGGGCGATCGTCGCATGAACCCACTGTGTGGGTAGGGGGAATGCCCGTGGCGCTTGGGGAAGCGGCGGGCTCGGCGGCGAATGCCGCTGATGTCGTGTGAGGGGGAACTGCGTCGGGATGACCGATCAACCGTTCTGGATTACCTTCATCGTTGGGTTCATCGTGCTGAACCTGCTGCTGGTCGGCATGGCCTACATGACCTGGCTGGAGCGCAAAGTCCTTGCGCGTATGCAGGGTCGGTATGGGCCGAACCGTGCCGGTCCGTGGGGTCTGCTGCAGCCGATTGCCGACGGCGTCAAGCTGATTGGTAAGGAAGACCTGATCCCGAAGTTCGCTGACAAGCGAATCTTCGTCATCGCGCCACTGATCACGTTCGTTGCGGCACCGCTGGGTGCTCTGGTGATCCCCTTCGGCGATAGCGTGACGATCTTCGGCCAGGAAATTAACCTTTACGTTACCGACATGAACGTCGCCGTTCTCTATATGCTGGCGGTTGGTTCCGTCGGCGTTTACGGCATCATCCTCGGTGGTTATGCCTCCGCGAACCGATACTCACTGCTCGGCGCGCTCCGCGCGGCAGCGCAGGTGATCTCCTATGAGATTGTCCTCGGCTTGTCGCTGGTCGGCGTCTTCATCCTCTCGTCGTCGCTCTCGCTGGTGACAATTGTCAACGAACAACGTCAGCCGCTCGATTTCAGCCTGGGTGGTCTCGAGTTCTCGATCCCGAACTGGTACATCTTTTCCCAGCCAATCGCCTTCATCATCTTCCTGATCGCGGCTGTCGCTGAAACGAACCGCGCACCGTTCGATCTTCCTGAAGCCGAAACAGAACTGATTTCCGGCTTCCACACTGAGTACTCCGGATTCCGGTTCTCGTTCTACTTCCTTGGCGAATACATCAGCATGATCGTCATCTCACTTCTGGCGGCGTCGCTCTTCCTCGGTGGAATCGACGGGCCAATCGCCGACGGCTTCTGGTGGTTGCTCCTGAAGATGACCATCTTCCTCTTCTTCTACATCTGGCTCCGAGCGACTCTCCCGCGCTTCCGCTACGATCAACTGATGGGTATCGCCTGGAAGGTGCTACTGCCGCTGACGCTGGTCAACATTCTGCTGACGGGGCTGATCCGCCTGCGTGGAAACGACCAGATTTCGGTCCAGGCGTTCCTGATCACGTTTGCAGTAATCATCGTGGCGGCGGCGGCGGTCTACTTCGCGGGGTCGCGAAAGCAGGAGGCGCATGTCGGCTGAGGTACTGGTCTTCGATATTCTGGCGGTTCTGGCCGTCGTCGCCGGGATGGGCGTGATCCTCCTTCGCAATCCGGTCCACAGCGCCGTGTCGCTGGTGGTGTCGTTCATCAATCTTGCCGGCATCTTCGTGATGCTGCGGGCCGAGTTTCTCGGCGTCGTCCAGATCATCGTCTACACCGGCGCGATCCTCGTGCTCGTGCTCTTCGTCATCATGCTGGTCGATCTTGACGATCTGCCGGATTTCCACGCTGGCGGGCAACCGCTGCAGCGCGTCGCAGGGTTTATCATAGGTTTGATGCTGCTCGGTGAGGTGGCGGCGGCGATTTTGACGCGAACGGTCGTCGGTCAGCCGGGGCCATGGACCGAAGATTTCGTTATCCAGCAGGGTGGTAACGTCCAGGTGCTCGGCCAGTTCCTCTACTCTGGTTACATCCTGCCGATTCAGGCGATTGCCATCATCCTGCTCGTTGGTACGATCGGCGCGCTCGTCCTCGCTCGACCGGACGCACCAACAACCCGACCTCGACCTCGCCACACCGGAACGATCTCGCTCGGTCATCCGCGAGGTGCGGAAGGCGAGTTTCACGAGCCACTTCCGTTGGGTGCTGGAGTAGCGGGTGGAGTTCCGCGGACTGAGCGACGTGGTGAGATGCGTGGCGGCATCATCCACGTCAACGATGCCGAGTCGTATAGCGACCATCCGGCGTGGGAACTTGAGTTCACTGAGCCAGTCGCAGATGAAAAGAGCTATGCAGCAGACGGGTTCGGCATCGGTCGGGAAGGAAATCGATCGTGAACGAACTGACTTCTGAGCACTTTCTCCTCTTGAGTGCTGCGCTCTTCATCATCGGGATGATGGGCGTCCTGATTCGACGTAATGTTCTGATCATCTTTATGAGCGTCGAACTTATGATCAATGGCGTCAACGTCGCATTTGTCGGGTTCGCTTGGGAACAGAACTCGATGGTCGGACAGACCTTCGCGTTGTTTGTTATCGCTGTCGCAGCTGCCGAATCGATCCTCGGCCTCGGCATTATCATGGCGCTATCGCGCCGGATCGACTCGGTTGACGTCGCCGATGTTACGACGCTGCGGGATTAGGGGATGGGGAATCGGGAACCTGGAAACGGGAAACGGGGTGGAGTGCAATTCGCGCTAAGCCGCGAATCTCGGTTCTCGAATCCCGGCACCCGTTACGAGTAGGGGAACCATGGAGGACTTGCTGGTATTGATCCCGTTGCTGCCATTGGTGGCTGCGTTGGTCAATTTCCTGTTCGGGCGGTGGTACATCCGCGATCTAGCCGGGCCGATTGCATCGGCTGCGGTGTTCGGGTCGTGGGTTCTGAGTTTGCTGGTTTTTATTGACCAACTTGGGTCAGAAGAACCGCTTGTCCAGCACCTGTACACCTGGCTACCTGCAGGTGACTTCGAAGTACCGATGAATCTGTACGTCGATCACCTGTCGGCAACGATGCTGATGGTCGTGACGACGGTATCGACGTTGGTCCATATTTACGCCATCGGCTACATGCACGGTGACCCGGGTTTCTACCGCTTCTTCTCCTACCTCCCACTCTTCGTCTTCTCGATGCTGATGCTGGTCCTCGCCGACAACTTCCTCGTCCTCTTCATCTTCTGGGAAGCTGTTGGTCTGTGCTCCTACCTGCTGATCGGTTACTACTTCAAGCGCAAGTCGGCCAACGACGCCGCGAAGAAAGCGTTTATCGTCAACCGAATCGGTGACTTCGGCTTCGGGATCGGCATCATGCTGCTCTTCGTCAAGACCGGATCGGTTGTCTTCAGCGAGGTCTTCGAACGAATCCCTGACCTCAGCAACGGAACGGTGTTCGCGATTGCCGTTCTGCTGTTTACCGGAGCCTGCGGAAAGTCAGCCCAGCTGCCGTTGTTCGTCTGGTTGCCGGACGCGATGGAAGGTCCGACTCCGGTCTCCGCGCTCATCCACGCTGCGACAATGGTCACGGCGGGTGTCTACATGGTTGCTCGATCGTTCCCGATCTTCGATGCATCCGAGGATGCGCGACTGGTCGTCGCGATCGTTGGAGCGGCGACGGCAATCATTGCCGCGACGATCGGTATCACTCAGTTCGACATCAAGCGCGTCGTCGCCTACTCGACCGTCTCGCAGCTGGGTTACATGGTCTTCGCTCTGGGCGTCGGAGCCTGGATCCCGGCGATCTTCCACCTTGTGACGCACGCATTCTTCAAGGGTCTGCTCTTCCTCGGCTCCGGCTCGGTCATCCACGGGATGCACGAGGAGCAGGACATGCGCCGGATGGGTGGCCTGAAGAAGTACATGCCAGTCACCTACTGGACCTTCCTGATCGCCGCGTTGGCGAACGCGGGTATTTTCCCGCTGGCTGGATTCTGGAGTAAGGACGAGATCCTGCTCGGATCCTGGCTCGAAGGCTACCCGTGGGTAACGGTCGTCGGCTTTGTCGCCGCATTCTTCACCGCGCTCTATATGGCACGCGTGATTTATCTCACCTTCCACGGCGAAGAGCGCTTCGACACCAGTCAGCTCCACCCACACGAATCGCCACGCATCATGACGATACCGTTGATCCTGCTGGCGATTCCGTCCGCAGTGATCGGTATCGGAATGGGCTTCCCGCCTGAAGAAGGCTGGATCCACGACTTCCTCGAACCGAACTTCCATAGCGAATCCGCTGAAGACCATGCGCGAGTTGCGATTGGTCCAGCGGTGACGTTTGCCGCTGAGGAGGCTGAAGGCGAAGAAGAGCATCATGTCTCGACTACGCAGATCGTGACCTTCGGCGTGCTTTCGACGCTCGTCGCCGGTGGTGGATGGCTACTCGCCTGGGCGGCATACGCGCGACGGGTGCCGGCGTTGAGCCCTGAACTCTGGGCGGCACGATTTGGCGGCTTCTACCGATTCGTTTACCGTAAGTGGATGTTTGACGAGCTCTTTGAGACGTTCGTTGTCCATCCTCTGTACGTGTTCTCGCGCTTCCTCTGGCAGATCGTCGATGTTCGGTTGATCGATGCAACGGTCAACGGTGTCGCTGGTGGTGTTGGCTTCACGTCGTCGCGGTTGCGGCGCGTGCAGACTGGCTTCGTCGCGAACTACGCGCTGGCGATTGCCCTCGGGGCCGTCATCATCGTTGGAACGTTCTTTCTCTTCCAGAGCGATCTCTTCTCGTAGATGGGGAATACAGACGTCGGGAAACGTACCTCGGTGAAAAGGGAATCGGACGTGGGGAGAATGGTGAATAGTCGGAGCGGTGACGCAGCAGGAGTCGAGATGATGTGGCAGATGCCAGCCATCTCCGTATTCCGCACCCCGGTTCCCGGCCTGAAGGGATCCGCTCGTGGATGATTTTCCGATTCTAAGCGTTATCGCGTACCTGCCGCTGCTAGGTGCGCTGATCATCTTCTTCTGGCCAGGGGCTACGCCCGGGCAGACGCGGCAGGTCGCGCTGTGGGCGTCGATTGCCGCGTTCGTCGCGTCGATCATCATGCTGGTTGGGTTCGATCCGGATAAGTCCGGGATGCAGTGGAACGAGCACATGACGTGGTTGCCGGACATCGGCATCAACTACGACATGGGCGTCGACGGTGTATCTGTCTTCCTGATCGTCCTGACGACGTTGCTGAGTGTCGTCTCGATTCTGGCGTCGTTTGATCCAATTCAGCATCGGGTACGTGAGTATTTCATTGCGCTGTTGCTGCTGGAAGTTGGCATGATCGGCGTCTTCAGGGCGCTCGACCTGTTCCTGTTCTACATCTTCTTCGAGTTGACGCTGATTCCTATGGCGCTGCTGATCGGTGTCTGGGGTAGTTCGAATCGCGTGTATGCGGCGATCAAATTCTTCCTGTACACCCTGGCAGGTTCCCTGTTGATGCTCGTCGGTATTGTAGCGACCTACCAGTCGTACTTCGACCAAACCGGCGTTCGATCGCTGAATATCCTCGACCTCCAACAGGGCAATTACGGTCACACGTTCCAACTCTGGGTCTTTGGAGCGTTCTTCATCGCCTTCGCGATCAAGATCCCTATGTGGCCGTTCCACACGTGGTTGCCCGATGCACACGTCGAAGCGCCGACGGCGGGATCTGTCATTCTGGCTGGTGTGCTGCTCAAGATGGGCGGCTACGGCATGATCCGCTTCAACCTGTCGCTCTTCGAGGACGCCGCGCAGGACTGGGCGCCGTGGATCATCGCCATGTCGGTCATCGCCATCATCTATGGCGCGCTTGTCGCGCTGCCACAACCTGACATGAAGAAACTGATCGCGTACTCGTCAGTCAGCCACATGGGTTTCGTGACGCTCGGTATCTTCGCGCTCAACATGCAGGGCTTGTATGGCGCGATGATCGTGATGTTGGCACACGGTCTCAACACTGGTGCGCTCTTCCTATGCGTCGGTGTCGTCTACAACCGCGCACACACGCGACTCATCAGTGCCTTTGGTGGTCTGGCATCACGGATGCCGATCTACTCGACGATCTTCTGCGTCTTCATGTTCGCGTCGATTGGTTTGCCGGGACTCTCAGGGTTCATCGGTGAGTTCCTTGCGATCCTGGGTGTGTTCCGCGAGTATCGTTGGGCCGGAATCATCTCCTTCGTTGTCGTCATCCTCTCGGCGTGGTACATGATGTGGCTGTTCCAGCGGGTCGTCTTCGGACGTGCTGCTGGGGAACTACCGGACCCGCATGACGGCTCGCTGTCCGAAGAAGAGCGAGCGATGCTGGCAACTCATGGTGGCCACGACCCCGGCCATGGCCATGCCGTTCCAGCCGTTTCGGGTGGGTCCGGGGCTCCGGACGAGAATGAAGAGAATCTCGTAAGCGAGCATGTTCCGGCTGTCTACGACGAAGCTGATCATGACGAAGCGCATCACGACCACGATGACAGCCACTCGATTCAGATGCCGGATCTCAACAGGAACGAATTGCTCACGCTCGTCCCGCTGCTGGTCCTGACGATCGTCCTGGGTGTTTACCCTGGTCCGGTCATGGATTACATGCAGGCGACGCTTGAAGCGATTCTTACGCCATTCGGTGGTTCGGGAATTTAGACGCAAGGTCGCGCCAGTCGATATGGCGCAACGCTGATTGCTAACAGGGGGTAGTTCGGTGCCGCAGATCTTCGAGCAGGTAAATCCAGACCTGACGCTCGCGATCCCACAACTGATCGTGCTTGGCCTGGCATTGCTGCTGCTGCTGGCTGACGTCGTCATTCCTCGGGCACGACACTCGATCCTGACCTGGATCACGCTGGCAGGCTTCGCCGCGGCCCTCGTTGCCACTTTCTACTACGTCAACGACAACACGAACGATTCGACCTTCGGAACGCCTGGCTATGGTGACATGTTCCTGACGGACGGGTTCAGCCTGTTCATCAATATCGTCGTCCTCGTCGGCGGTATCTTGTCGGTGATGATCTCGGGCAGCTATCTCGCCGGGAAGTCTGAAGACCCCGGCTCGATGCCTCTGGCAGAGTACTACGCACTCCTCTCCTTCTCGGTCCTCGGAACGATGATCACTGGCGCGGCTGGTGACCTCCTGCTGGTCTTCCTCGGCATCGAGATGTCGTCGCTGGCGGTGTATGCGCTCACGGGCTACGCTCGTCATCGCACGACGTCGCTCGAAGGTGCTCTCAAGTACTTCCTCCTTGGACTATTCGCGTCTGCCATTCTCGTTTATGGGATGGCGTGGATCTACGGCGCGACAGGAACGACGAACCTCGATGGTATTGCCATCGCGCTCTCCGGGCAGGTGACTGACGGCGACGTCGAGGCGTCGCTGCTGCTGGCGCTCCTGCTGCTCGTCGTCGGGTTCGGGTTCAAGGTCGCAGCGGTTCCATTTCACATGTGGACGCCCGACGCCTATCAGGGCGCTCCGACGCCGGTGTCCGCCTACATGTCAGTGATCCCGAAAGTGGCGGGGTTCGCGGCACTGATCCGCGTCCTCGTCCAGGGTCTTGCGCCGATGAGTGACGAGTGGATCATCATCATCTCGGTTCTCGCGATCCTGACGATGGGATTCGGCAACCTGGTTGCGATCGCCCAGCGTGACGTGAAGCGTATGCTCGCGTATTCGTCGATCGGACATACCGGGTTCATTCTTGCCGGAGTCGCTGCATTCTCGACGATCACTCCGGAGGGCGAGAACTCCATCTCAGCGGTGCTGTACTACCTGCTTGCCTACGCGTTCATGAACATCGGTGCGTTTGCCGTCGTGACGTGGCTGCAGCATCAAGGGTCCGGCACGAGCATTGAGGACTTTAACGGCCTCGGTACGCGCTCTCCGCTGGCTGCGCTCGCAATGACCGTCTTCATGTTGTCATTGATGGGCCTCCCGCCGCTGGTTGGCTTCTACGGGAAGTACTACATCATCCTGGCGACGATTGAAGCAGATATGATCTGGCTGGCGATCGCGATCGTGCTGGCATCAGCCGTATCGGCCTTCTTCTACCTTCGCGTTGTTGCAGCGATGTATTTTGCCGAGGCGCCCGAGGTCGAGGAAGCACCGTCGCGAATGCCGATGTTGGGTGTCAGTGTGCTGACGATGGCGCTTTGTACCGTGTTCTTTGGAATCTTCTCTGGACAGGTCGCCGACCTCGCCGATCGCTGGGTCCAGGCTTTCTCAATCACGATTTAGACTCGTACGATGTCGAGAACGCCTCTTGACACGTACGCGCACGGCACGCTCGTCATCTGGCCAACGGATGACCTGCGTGCTGAAGTGAATCTTCTGCGTCAACGCTATGATCCCGTCTCTGCAGCGATCTGCGAGGCGCACATCACCATCACCGAACCTTTCGTTCGTACACCGACGGACGCGGATTTCGCCACGATCACGTCAATCCTCGTTGAATTCGAGCCGGTGACGATCACCGTTGGGCCAATTGGCGCGTTCCTGCCGTATTCATGCATGTTTCTGTCGCTTGAGCCGCTCGATACTCTGACGGCGGTGCACGATGCGCTGCAGGCAACCGGATTGTCCCACCCTGACCCATCCCACTTCGATCGACGCGCTCCTCACCTGACGATTTTGGAAGGTTCCCTTTCTCCGCAAGCAATCAGCCATCAGGTTGATGCGCTTCGAGACACAGATCCTCACGGGTCGTTCGTCTGTTCCGAGATTTCCCACGTCTTGCCTGACGATCAGTTGCACTTCCGCGTCATCCGACGGTTCACCCTCGGCAAAGACGAATCGATAACCGCCAGCAAACGAGCGTGAGACCGACGTAGCAGAAAGGAACACGGGGATGGCAACCAGTGAGCGTTATCGAAACGAAGCACGACTTGCAGAAATCGTTTTCCCAAACGACACGAACCCGTACGGGACGATGTTCGGTGGTGCGGCCTACGCGATGATGGACCGAGCAGCATTTCTGGCGGCGAACGGATATGCGCACTGCAACACCGTGACTGCGTCGAGCGAACATGTCGACTTTACCGTTCCGATTCGTCAGGGCGAGATCGTCGAAGCGGTGGCTAGAGTCATCTTCACCGGGCGTAGTTCGATGGTTGTACGCGTCGACTTGAATGCTCGCGCACCGTTGGACCGGGAATGGCGACGTTGCACGTCGGGGATGTTCACGATGGTTGCCGTCGACGACAGTGGAAAACCGATCACCGTGCCGACATTCGAACCA
>JBGSWU010000287.1:0-2510 GCA_041751795.1 Thermomicrobiales bacterium | reverse complement strand
GTCGGTCCAAAAGCCATCAGACCAAGTTCGTCGCCGGACGCGGTTATCTCGATACCATATGTGCCGACCACGCGTGCGTCAGGATTGTCGACGACTGCTTGCACCTGATACTCAAGTCGCGTTAGCCGCGAGATGTCGTCATGATCGATGATGGCAACCCAATCGTGCCGAGCTTCGTTAAGGCCACGATTGAGGGTATTTGGTTGATCGATGTTGTCCTGATGAATGACGCGGATGCGTCGGTCACGGGATACGTATTCGTCGAGTATCGCCGGTGTGCTATCCGTCGAACCATCGTTAATGATCAGGAACTCGAAGCGTGTGTAGGTCTGACTGAGAATACTGTCGATCGCTTCGCGGACGAACGCTTCACCGTTGTGCACGGGCATGAGTACAGTAACCCAAGGCACGGCAAGCTCTGCCGGAGCGTCCAGTGATGATTCGATTGCGCTTGCCTCTTCCATTCGCCCGTTCAATTCTTTCCTTCAGCCAGCCTCCGGGAACTGACGACCTCAGACGTTCCGTACTGACTTCGATGATCGATTGACATCCCTGGATCACAGCCGGAGCGTCAATCGGCTACCAGACGACGCACCTTCAGACCGCGGTACATCGTGCTCATTCAATGGTTACTACAAAAGTCATATGTCGTCAGTGGTACTCACTATCTATAGTTACGAAGGACAATAGTCACCGGATAGATTCCCTGATGACGATGAAGCACAGGGCGCGACCGGGTCGCTTGTCTGCCGGACGATGTCGAGAAAAACTACGGGAGCGCGTGAAACTGCGGATGATTACAATAATGATCAGTTTGTCTCAGAAAGATGACCAGTACTCAGGGCAAGAATGAATCAACCGGAATCCGCAACGATGCCATCCGCCGCGCAGATCACCGTCCTCCGTCCGTCCGCCGGGTGGTCAGCACTAAACCTGAAAGACATCTGGGCACATCGTGAACTTCTCTATTTTCTAATCTGGAGCGACCTCAAGCTCCGCTACAAGCAAACGTCGCTCGGAGCAGTCTGGGCCGTGCTCCAGCCACTTCTGACAATGGTCGTCTATAGCGTGTTCCTTGGTCGGCTGGCGCGCGTGCCATCTGATGGAATTCCCTACCCGGTGTTCGTCTACACGGCGTTGGTGCCCTGGACCTACTTCTCGAACGCACTGACCCAGTCAAGTCTTAGCCTGATCAGACATGAAAGGGTGATTACGAAGGTCTTCTTTCCTCGCCTGATCATCCCGTTATCCGCAGTCGCTGCCGGTCTCGTGGACCTGGGCATCACGTTCATCCTGCTCGTTGGGATCGTCGTGTACTACGGGATCGTTCCGGGCATCGCAATCCTGATGATGCCAGTCTTTATCGTCGTCGCAACGGTGACGGCGTTGGCCGTGTCGCTTTGGCTTTCAGCATTGAACGTGCAGTATCGAGACGTGCGATACACCGTCCCATTCCTGACACAGGTATGGATGTTCGTTACGCCGGTGATTTATCCGAGCAGTCTCGTTCCCGAGCGATGGCACGTGTTGTACGGCCTCAACCCAATGGCTGGAGTCGTCGAGGGCTTCCGGTGGTCCCTCCTCGGACAGGAAAACCCCTCGGTGCCAATTCTGCTGATGTCTGCAACGATGACCCTCGTCATTCTTATCGGCGGTTTGTACTACTTCCGCAGAATGGAACGGACGTTTGCGGATGTGGTCTAGCCGATGACGAATGTCGCTATCAAGGCAGAGGGACTCAGCAAACGTTTCAAGATCGGGTCTGACCAGCGCCATCGCCACCTGCGTGATGTCCTGACGAATGCGATTACCAGCCCTCTTAGACGTCCCAGGTCA
The DNA here is from genome assembly GCA_041751795.1 of Thermomicrobiales bacterium. Lineage (GTDB taxonomy): Bacteria > Chloroflexota > Chloroflexia > Thermomicrobiales > CFX8 > JBBECJ01. The sequence continues at coordinate 674 of JBGSWU010000287.1, read as the reverse complement.
CGTACCCGGGACAATGGTCACGACGTGCTCTGGGCGCTCCGAGATGTGTCATTTGAGATGGCACACGGCGAGGTCGTTGGGTTCGTTGGTCGAAACGGCGCAGGTAAAAGTACGTTGCTGAAAATCCTCGCGCGAATCACCGAACCGACTGAGGGGCAGGCGACGATCTACGGCAGGGCCGGGTCGCTGCTCGAAGTTGGAACCGGCTTTCACACTGATCTTTCCGGCCGGGAGAACGTATTCCTCAACGGAGCAATTCTCGGTATGAAGCGCGCTGAGATCCGGCGAAAGTTCGATGAGATCGTCGCCTTCGCTGAGGTGGAGCGATTCATCGACACTCCTGTTAAACACTACTCCAGTGGCATGTACATGAGGCTCGCGTTCGCAGTCGCTGCGCATATGGACCCGGAAATACTTCTCGTTGACGAGGCTCTTGCCGTCGGCGACGCTGCATTTCAGGCAAAGTGCATCGCCAAGATGGAAGACGTCGCACGCAGTGGGCGGACGGTACTTTTTGTCAGCCACAACATGGGTTCAGTTCGGTCACTGTGCGATCGAGTCATTTGGCTTGACGCAGGAACGGTCGCTGCCGTAGGCGACCCAGACGAGGTCATTTCCGGATATCTCCAAACGTCCTACACCACATGGACCGAACAACACTGGCCCGATCGCGA
>JBGSWU010000286.1:0-22611 GCA_041751795.1 Thermomicrobiales bacterium | reverse complement strand
GTCCAGGTCCAGCAGATGGTCGCGGCAGCCCACGAGGTGATCGTCGGAGCCGTAACCGACCCAAGCTTCGGGAAATTGGTCGCCGTCGGACTCGGTGGTGTCCTGGTTGAAGTGCTACGCGACGTCGCCTTCCGCCTGGCTCCCGTCACGACCGACGAAGCGCGATCGATGTTCGATGATCTGCGGGGAGGGGCGGTCCTGCAAGGGGTGCGCGGGATGGCCGGAGCCGACCTGGACAAGCTGGCAGCGCTGGTCAGCGCAGTCTCCGAACTGGTGGCCGACTTCCCGGAGATCAATGAACTCGACCTGAACCCGGTCTTCGCTAGCGAGTCGGGTGCGGTGGCGGTTGATGCGAGGATCCTGGTGGACTTCGCGACGCCAGTGGAGCGCTATCGACCGTCGCAGGCGGAGATTCTGACAGCCATGCGACGCATCATGCAGCCGACTTCGATCGCCGTCGTCGGAGCGTCTCCCGAACCGGGCAAGATCGGCAACTCGGTAATGAAGAACCTGATCGATGGCGGCTACGGCGGCGAGATCTATCCAATTCACCCACGGGCCGACGAGATCCTCGGTCGCACATGCTACAAGAGTGTTCTGGACGTGCCAGGCGAAATTGATGTTGCGGTCTTCTGTATCCCAGCCCGCCTGGTCGCCGGCGTACTTGAGGAAATCGGGCAGAAGCAGATTCCTGGCGCTGTGCTGATTCCTTCGGGGTTCGCCGAAGTTGGCGAGGTCGAGCTTCAGGACGAAGTCCTGCGCGTCGCCCGCAAGCACAACGTGCGACTGATGGGTCCGAACATCTACGGCTTCTACTACACGCCAATGGACCTGTGCGCAACGTTCTGCACACCGTATACCGAGCGCGGACGGGTGGCACTGTCATCGCAAAGCGGCGGCGTCGGAATGGCGATCATTGGCTTCAGCCGATCGAATGAGATGGGCGTCTCAGCGATCGTCGGGCTCGGCAACAAGGCCGATATTGACGAGGACGATCTACTGACCTTCTTCGAGCAGGATGACAACACGCAGGTCATCGCGATGCACGTCGAGGACCTCAAGGACGGGCGTTCATTTGCCGAAGTTGCCCAGCGTGTATCAAAGAAGAAGCCAGTCGTAGTCCTGAAAGCGGGCCGGACATCGATGGGGGCTCGAGCAGCCCGTTCGCACACTGGCGCGCTCGCTGGTGATGACCAAATCTACGACGCGGTCCTGCGCCAAAGCGGCGTCATCCGCGCCATGAGCCTGAACGACATGCTTGAATACGCCCGCGGGCTCGACGTGCTGCCGACACCAACTGGCGAGAATGTGCTGATTATCACTGGTGCCGGTGGGTCGGGCGTGCTGCTGTCAGATGCTTGCGTTGACAATGGACTGCAACTGATGGCAATGCCGGACGATCTCGACGCGGCATTCCGCGAGTACATTCCGCCGTTTGGTGCGTCCGGTAACCCGGTCGATATCACTGGCGGTGAGCCGCCGACGACGTATCGGTCAACGATCCGGCTTGCGCTGGACGACGAGCGGGTCCACGCACTGATTCTCGGCTACTGGCACACGATCATCACGCCGCCAATGACGTTCGCCACCTTATTGAGTGAAGAGATTCTGGCGGCTCGGCAGCGCGGGATCGACAAGCCGGTCGTAGCTTCGCTGGTCGGAGACGTCGAAGTTGAAGACGCCTGCCGGTATCTGATGCAGCACGACATCCTGGCCTATCCGTACACCACCGAGAAGCCGGTAGCGGTCCTCGGCGCGAAGTATCGCTGGGCGAGACAGGCAGGGCTGATCTAGGGCATATGACGTCGGTATTGGGGGAAAATGGTCAAAATTGGTGGTATGTATAATGTATACCACGCATGAGACGTACACTCTCGGCAGGTTTTCTGGTCGTATGGCAGGGACTTCCAAGTGTCGACAGTTCGGATCGCGGTTCAACCCGTCGATCTTACTTTCAGTCTCAAAGATCGCATCTATGACGCGCTGAAAGAAACCATCGCCGGCATGAATATCTATGCTGGCAGAGGTGAGCCACGTCTGGATGAGCGGCAGATCTCCCAAGATCTTGGCGTCAGCCGTACGCCGGTTCGGGAGGCCATCGCGCGGCTCGAACAAGAGGGACTGGTCCGCATAGTGCCGCGGCGCGGCGTTTTCGTGGCTCGCAAAACAAAGAGCGAGATCGTCGAGATGATTACCGTCTGGGCGGCACTTGAAAGTATGGCCGCACGCCTTATTACTAAACAGGCGACGGACGAGGAAATCGCCAGTCTCCGAGCGCTGTTCGCGACCATCGAAGACGATACCGAGCAAGCCAATATTGATGAATACTCCGGCATGAACATCCGATTTCACCAGGCCATCATCCGGCTCAGCAAATCACAATTAATCGAAACGATGACGGAAACGTTGTTCATTCATATGCGAGCGATCCGGGCACGGACGATCGGTGAAAGCAATCGCATCCAACGCTCGATCGTAGATCACATGAACATTATCAAGGCGCTGGAAGTCCGTGATGCTGATCTGGCCGAGCGTCTGTCACGAGAGCATACATTGGGGCTCGCGGCACATGTCGAAGAGAACGTGACATACCTGGACCACGGATCGATCAGCGGTGCTTTGGGTTGATAATAACGCGAGTTCACGGACGTTCGGTCCGGCAAGAATCGGGAGGAGCGGGAAGTGGCTGAAACCGTAACAGATGTTCGGGCTGATGAGACCGTTGAGGCGGGAGCGCTGACGGACGGTTTTCACCTCATCATCGATGCACTCAAGCTCAACGATATCAACACCATCTATAACGTGCCCGGGATCCCGATCACAGATTTGGGCCGGTACATGCAGGCCGCCGGCATGCGAGTGCTCTCGTTCCGGCATGAACAGAACGCGGGGTATGCTGCGGCAATTGCTGGCTTCCTGACGAAGAAGCCCGGCGTCTGTATGACTGTCTCGGCACCGGGTTTCCTCAATGGCCTGACGGCGCTGGCGCACGCCACGACCAATTGCTTTCCGATGATCCTGATCAGCGGCTCGTCAGAGCGTGAGATCGTCGATTTGCAGCAGGGCGATTATGAAGAAATGGATCAGCTGGCCATCGCGAAACCGCTCTGTAAGGCGGCCTTCCGCGTACTCAACGCCGAGGACATCGGCATCGGAGTCGCCCGCGCCATTCGCGCAGCCGTTTCCGGCCGTCCGGGGGGCGTTTATCTCGATCTGCCGGGGAAGCTCCTGGGACAGACCGTGGACGCGGTAAAGGGGGCCAGTTCGCTCGTCAAGGTTGTTGATGCCGCACCGCGTCAGTTGCCTGCCCCGGACGCGGTCGACCGTGCTATGGATGTGCTCAAAAGCGCCAAAAGGCCGCTGATCATTCTCGGCAAAGGGGCAGCGTATGCTCAGGCCGATGACGAGATCCGCGCACTCGTCGAGACGAGCGGCATTCCCTTCCTGCCGATGAGTATGGCCAAAGGGCTGTTGCCAGACACTCATCCGCAGTCGGCAGGTGCGGCGCGCTCGCTGGTGTTGCAGGAATCCGACGTGGTGATGATGATCGGAGCCCGCCTCAACTGGCTGCTGTCGCACGGCAAAGGCAAGACTTGGGGCAGTGAGCCAAAGCAGTTCGTGCAGATCGACATCGAACCCCGGGAGATGGACAGCAACGTAGAGATTGCAGCTCCCCTGGTAGGCGATATCGGCTCCTGCGTTTCGGCTCTCCTCGAGCGCATGAAAGGTAACTGGACAACACCGCCGGTAGAATGGACGGGCGCGATTGGCGACAAGGTGGAAACCAACGTCGCACGGATGGCACCCCGGCTGCAGAACACCAATGTGCCGATGGACTACCATGGAGCGCTAGGTGCGCTGCGCACCGTCATCGCAGAGCGGCCCGACGCGATTCTCGTCAACGAGGGGGCCAACACGCTCGATTTCGCACGCAGCATTATCGATATGTACCAGCCGCGCAAACGACTGGATGTCGGCACTTGGGGAGTCATGGGCGTCGGTATGGGTTACGCGATCGCGTCGGCCGTCGAGACCGGCAAACCCGTGCTCGCCGTCGAAGGCGATAGCGCATTCGGGTTCTCCGGAATGGAGATCGAAACCATCTGCCGGTATAACCTGCCGGTCTGCGTCGTGGTCTTCAACAACGGCGGTATCTATCGGGGAACCGACGTTAACCCGTCCGGCGGCCCAGACGTCGCCACAACTGTGTTCATCAAAGGCGCCCGTTACGACAAAATGATGGAAGCGTTCGGTGGCGTCGGCGCCCATGTCACGACGCCCGACGAATTGATTCAGGCGGTGAACGCGGCCATGGATTCTGGCAAGCCCACATTGGTGAATGCAGTGATTGACGAGAAGGCGGGGACCGAAAGCGGTCGAATCGGCAACCTCAATCCGCAGAGCGTAGTGGCCAAGCGATAACCGTACGGCAGTCGATCGAAGAGAGAGAAGGGGTGAGGGAAACCATGGGAAAAGCGCTCGAGGGCGTCCGTATTCTGGACATGACCCACGTTCAATCGGGTCCGACCTGCACGCAACTGCTGGCCTGGTTCGGCGCGGACGTCATCAAGATCGAACTACCCCGTGTGGGCGACGCCACGCGGAGTCAGCTTCGCGACATTCCGGATGTGGACAGCCTGTACTTCACCATGCTGAATCACAATAAGCGCAGCGTGACGCTGAATACCAAGTCCGAGGCTGGCAAGGAAATCTTCACCAGGCTCATCGGGGAATGCGATGTGATGGTGGAAAACTTCGCCCCCGGCGCCATCGACCGGATGGGATTCCCATGGGAGAAGATCCAGGAAATCAATCCGCGCATGATTTACGCGTCGGTAAAGGGTTTCGGCCCCGGCCCGTACGAAGACTGCAAAGTCTACGAGAATATCGCGCAGAGCACTGGCGGGTCAGCGTCAACAACCGGTTTCCTCGATGGCCCCCCGACCGTTACCGGCGCGCAAATTGGCGACTCGGGCACCGGAGTACATCTCGCACTTGGTATCGTAACGGCGTTATTTCACCGTGAGCAAACGGGGAAAGGACAGCGCGTCGAAGTTGCCATGCAGGACGCCGTCCTCAATCTGTGTCGAGTGAAGATGCGAGATCAGCAGCGACTTGCGCATGGTCCGTTGACAGAATATAGCCAGTACGGACAAGGGATTGAATTCGGCGAGGCAACGCCGCGTGCCGGTAATGACTCGGGTGGCGGTCAACCGGGATGGATCGTCAAGTGTAAAGGTTGGGAGACCGACCCCAACGCATACGTCTATTTCATCACCCAGGCAGCCGTGTGGGGAAATGTTTGCGATCTGATCGGCAAGCCCGAATGGAAAGACAATCCCGCATATGCCACGCCCAACGCGCGGCTCGATAAGATTCCGCAGATTTTTGATACCGTCGAGGAATGGACGAAAACCCTCGACAAGTTCGAGGTCATGGATCTATGCAACCCGCTCAATATTCCGTGCGGGCCGATCCTTTCGATGAAGGAACTGGCGGAAGAACCATCGTTACGCGCAACCGGCACGGTGGTCGAGGTCGATCATCCAACCCGCGGCAAGTACATCACGGTCGGAAACCCCGTCAAATTGTCCGACTCACCTTCCGACGTAAAACGCTCTCCATTGTTGGGTGAACATACCGATGAAGTTCTTAGAACCGTGGTCGGGTTTGGCGATCAGGAAATAGCCGACGCCCGCGAAAAAGGCGCAATTTAGGAGTTCGCAGCGCCGTTAACGCGGCTGGCGCCGCTTTCGGTGTTTCATCCACTGGGCCATGAAGGGCGTACCACCGCTGCCGATGGCACGGGGTGGTCACGCCCTTTTGTGCTTGACTGAATATATGGCTCGCAGGATACACGTACGTCCGAAGTTGGCACCGTCATAGAGCAGATTTCCAGGACCATGTCGACGAATACGATGGCCACCGGATGGCGCGCGAAACTCGACACTACTGATGCATCCCCATCGTCCTTAGATGTTTGACACGGCGTCTATCGTCAGCTCTGCAACCCAATGGAGCCTCCAGTGGTAGACGTCGGTGCCGATCCGTTCTTCATCAACATAGGCGACCAAGAGATCCGCGATATGTTTACGGGTCAACAGTTCAGTCTGCCAATTCGTTGCTTCAACTTCTCGACCCTCTCCGTAGAACTACCGGTGCCCAACGAAGTAGCGCAAGCGTGGCTGCCGTAGTCGATCTCGCGCCCGGCACGGCAGCCGGACGGTGACCTAGACAGAAATCGGGATCACCACGAGCATCGGAGACGAACACGTCTCCTTCGGGGCCCATCCTCTAGCCGCACCGGTTCGGGGTATCGTTCTGACCAAGCTGGCGCTGTCGTGCTCGTACGCCGCCCATCTCAATTCGCGGCTCTACGACGCGCATCTGCGATTGCCCGTGTGATCACTGACCGGTTTCCACGGTTCGTAATCCAACATGGGACAATGTACGCACTGGCAGGTTCTGCAAGCTGTCCAAAGCCATACGTTCGTCGCAATCGACGAGGTGTAGCCAGATAAGCCGCTACCGCCCGCAGTCGTTGGCAGGGCGAACAGGGTACTACGTGACCGTACGCCATTAACCAGCAGCCAACTCGCACAGCGGCAATTGGTGAGACCGGTGGTACGACACAACTGCGTGCTGCGCGGGAGTGGCTGGTGGACAGACCCAGTTCACGAGGCGTTTGTGCGTGTCCGCACCACCTGCATGTAGTGCACCACAATCATGAAAAACCCGTCGAATCGCGCCCTGTCGCATTTCCGTGCAGGTAGGACTCTCTTGCGCACCCATGCAATGAATGTGGTCGCCGAGGCTGGTTTCGCACTGCTAGCCCGTACACTGATAGCCGAGACCGTCGCGCAGTCAATCGCTGGTTTCTTTACGGGCGGATGACCTCCCAATGTATTCGGCGTTCAGCGCCGAATTTTCGCGTACGAATGCGAAAAATGGTATACTCAAGTGTCTGCGGACCGAAGGGACTCTCATTGCTGCAAGTGACTGAAACTGAGTTCGAAGAGTTGGTAGTTGCAGCGCTCGATACCCTTCCAGACGACCTGTTGCAATTGATGAACAACATCGACGTAACAGTAGAGCGATCTCCTAGCAGGCAGCAGATGCGGCAGGTCGGTTTACGGTCCGGTACGCTGCTTGGTCTTTATGAAGGAATCCCGTTAACGGCGAGGCATAGTTCCTCCTATTCACTGGTGGTTCCGGACAAGATCACGATATTCCAGCGGCCGATTGAGCGATTCTGCTCGTCGCACGACGAGATCGTGGATCAAGTACGCAAAACGGTCATCCACGAGGTCGCGCACCATTTCGGAATCGGCGAAGAACGGCTACGTGAGCTCGGATGGGGCTGACGGGAGCGCGGATTATGCACAATTGGCGTCGAGACGACCAAATCGATTCGACACGAGACAGCGGGCAGGACCGGGACGTTCCATTGCCCGGTGTAATCGACACGATCGGATTCGGATATGCGGCACTCGCGCTTCGCCCGCTGGCAATACTGCCAATCGTCGCACTCGACATGTATCTCCTGCTCGGTCCCAGGGTAACACTCGCGCCACTGAGTTCGGCGATTTCCGACATCATGCGCCGTCGCGGAGAAAACTGGAATGATGCGGCGAACGAACTCGGACGGCTGGAGGCGTTCAACATTTTCGAACTTGGCTCGCTCGAGGTCCCATTGGCCCGGACGCCTGGCATCGTCCCGATGTTCTCTGGCGATCGAGTCGCGGAGATTCGGATTGGGGATTCGATTTCCACGCTTCCCGGTGTAGCAGTGTTACTGATCCTTCTTGCGACGCTCGTTGTCGGCCTGTTTGTCGCGTCGACGTACCGATCATTGCTGGCGAACGCTGCTGCGCCAAACGACGAGACCACAAAACCGGTACGCCCTGCGGTTCTCGCCCGTCGAGCGGGCAGAATCGCTACCTGGGCAATTGCCCTGACCGGACTGGCGATTCTTGTCGCGATGCCTGTTCTCGTGGCAACGATCGTCGGAGCAGTGCTCGGCTTTGGCGAAACGACGTTACTTTGGCTCTTTCTTTTGTTTCCCGGTGTATGGGCGTGGGTCCATTTCTACTTTTCGATACACGCGCTCGTTATGAATGACGCTGGCCCGCTCGAATCCCTGCGCTTGAGCTATCAGGTGGTCCAGCGACATTTCTGGCAATCGATCCGATTCATGTCCGCGTCGCTGTTGATCACGACCGGGTTGTCGTTTGCTTTGCGTGAGCTGGCCACCAGTTTGCCGGGAGCACTGCTGGCAATACTCCTTAACGCTGTTATCGCCAGCGGCATGATAGTCGCCGCTATGCTGTTCTATCGCGACCGGGCCAATCGTCTTGGCCTGTGCGCTCAAGTCCCAGGAAGGTAACGAACACGTGGCACAGGCTGCAAAAACATCGACCGGCGCTCCGGCAAAGAGATCCTACGACGCAAAAGACATCGAAGTTCTCGAGGGACTCGAGGCTGTGCGTCGTCGACCAGGTATGTATATCGGAAGCACCGATCTTCGTGGGTTGCACCATCTCATTACCGAGGTTGTCGACAACGCCATCGACGAAGCGATCGGTGGATACTGCGACACGGTCAGGATCACGATTCATAAGGACGCGTCTGTGACCGTCAGCGACAACGGGCGTGGCATCCCGACTGGGAAGCATCCGAAGCTCAACAAGTCGGCACTCGAAGTCGTCATGACGATCCTCCACGCCGGAGGGAAGTTCGGAGGCGATGGCTACAAGATGTCCTCGGGGCTGCACGGCGTCGGCGTTTCCGTCGTCAACGGTCTATCAGACTGGATGATCTCCGAGGTACGACGCGACGGCAACCTGCACCGGCAGGAGTACCGGCGCGGAATTCCGACAGGACCAGTCCGGAAGGTCGGTTCGTCTGATCCAGACGATCACGGCACGACGCAACACTGGATGCCGGATGCGTCGATCTTTGACACCCTCGATTACAACTTCGACTCGCTGGCGCAGCGGTTCCGAGAAATGGCGTATCTCACAAAGGGCCTGCGGATCGTTTTCATCGACGAACGCAGCGATCGGGAAATGACGTTTTACTTCGAGGGCGGCATTCAATCGTTCGTTCGTCATCTCAACAAGACGAAGACAGCACTCCATCCGAAGCCGTTCTACATGTACAAGCAGGTCGGCGACTTCATCGTCGAAGTTGCGCTGCAGTACAACGACACGTATGGCGAGTCAACGCACACGTTCGCGAACAACATCAACACCGTCGACGGTGGAGCCCATCTGACAGGGTTCAAGACCGCGCTGACGCGAACGATCAATGAATACGCGCGCAAGAATGGGATGCTGAAGGAAAACGACGACAGCCTGAGCGGTGAAGACGTCCGCGAGGGTTTGTGTGCGATCGTCAGCGTCAAGCTGCCCGAACCGCAGTTCGAGGGCCAGACGAAGGGCAAACTCGGTAACGCGCCGATGGCCGGAGCCGTTCAGTCTGTCGTCAATGAGCTGCTTGCTCAGCACCTTGAAGAAAGCCCGCAGGCGGCCAAGCGGATCGTCGACAAGTGCATCACGGCGGCACGAGCGCGTGACGCTGCGCGGAAGGCACGCGAGCTCGTGCAGCGCAAAGGCAGTCTGGACACGTTCTCACTGCCAGGAAAGCTCGCCGACTGCTCAGAGCGCGATCCGGCCCGTGCCGAACTGTATATCGTCGAGGGTGACTCAGCCGGTGGCTCGGCCAAGCAGGGGCGTGATCGTCGCTTCCAGGCGATTCTGCCGTTGCGCGGCAAGATCCTCAACGTCGAAAAGGCCCGGCTGGATAAGATGCTGCAGAATGCAGAGATCCGAGCGCTGATCACTGCTCTCGGAACGGGTATCGGTGATAGCTTCGATTCCAGCAAACTTCGCTACCATCGAGTCATCATCATGACCGACGCCGATGTCGACGGCGCGCATATCCGGACGCTGCTGCTAACGTTCTTTTTCCGGCACATGGAGAGCTTGATCGTTGAAGGACGCATCTATATCGCGCAGCCACCGCTGTATCGCCTGCAACGCGGAAGTGATATCCGCTGGGTTTACAGCGATGACGAACGTGACCGAGTCATCAAGGAGTTCAAGGACGGCAAGGCTGAAATCCAACGGTACAAGGGTCTCGGAGAGATGAACCCGGAGCAGCTCTGGGAGACAACGATGGACACGGCCAACCGAACACTGCTTCAGGTGACGATTGAAGACGCTGTCCATTCCGACGAAACGTTCGACATGCTGATGGGCAACGCCGTCCCGCCGAGAAAACGGTTCATCCAGACCCACGCTCGCGAGGTTCAGAATCTCGACGTTTAGTGACACCACGATCTACCCTCGCCTCGGCACAGAATGTCTGGGCGAGGGTGTGTCGTGGAATACAGCACGATATCCGCGATATGGTGCAAAATGGTTCGCGTTGGAACTGGTAGGCATTCGGAGAAAGACGACATGCGGATAGCGATCGACGTGCATGGTGGCGACTACGGCGTACCTCGCAACATATCCGCTGTGCTTGAACTGGCCAACGACACAAACATGAGCCTTATCCTCGTCGGACACCGAGCAGAAATCGAAGCCGAACTCCGTCGATGCAACACCCCGGTCAACGCATTCGAGATCGTCCATGCCGAAGAGCAAATCGGGATGGGGGAGTCAGCGGTTCAGTCGGTCCGTCGTAAAGCCGATAACTCCATTACGGTCGCGCTCGGTTTGATGCGGTCCGGTCTCGTTGATGCGGTCGTTTCGGCTGGCCACAGCGGAGCGGTCGTTGCGGCTGCATTGATGACTCTCGGGCGAATTCGAGGTGTGTCGCGTCCACCGCTGGGCACACGAATCCCAGCAATTAACACGCACAATTCGTTTGCGCTCGATATCGGCGCAGTCATCGACCCGAAGCCGGAAATGCTGCTGCAGTTCGGCTATCTAGGTGCTGCGTATTCCAAAGCGGTCCTCGATGTCCCTCACCCGAGCGTCGCACTGCTTTCTAACGGCGAGGAAACGAGCAAAGGCAATGGACTGACCCGAGCCGCCCAGGAGCTTTTCGAGCGTTCCGACTTGAATTACATCGGCTACGTCGAGGGTGGCGAGATGCTGGACAAACCCCCAGCCGTCACCGTGACAGACGGTTTCACTGGCAACATCGGGTTGAAGATCGCTGAAGGTACGGCTGCCAGCATCCAGCACGCGCTTCGTCGCGAACTCACCGCGAACTGGAAAGATAAGCTGCTTGCAGGGTTGCTCCGACCTGCGTTTCGCCGGATGCGCGACAACATGGACTTCGAAGGGATCGGCGGCGCGGCACTCCTGGGTGTCAATGGAGTCGTCATCGTCGCCCATGGCAGATCGACGACCCGAGGTCTCGTCAGCGCGATCCGAACCGCCCAGCACGCAGCTGCAGTTCGTTTGCCTGAACTTCTCAGCGACGCAATCCCGGCGAGAGATCAACGCGTGAATGACACAAGTGACGTAAGAACCGCCACCGTGTCGTGAGAACGCCCTAGCGGTCTCCAAAAGGCGTGCCCCGACCTGAAGATCTATCGGAAGTATTCAGCGCGAAAGAACCGGCTCCTCGTTGATGAGGAGCCGGTTGCAGTGTCGATTATTGACGCGAGGTAGTTATGCGTCGTCACCACCAATGGCACGCTTCAGCTGTGTGCCCGGTCGGAACGACGGGCTCTTGCGAGCGGCGATCGTGATGCGCTCGCCCGTTTGCGGGTTGCGGCCCTCGCGTGCACCACGCTCGGAAATTCGGAACGAACCGAACCCGGTGATCGTGACTTCTTCACCGCTTGCAAGGCTGTCTCGAATGGCATCGAACGTCGCCTGGACAACGCTCGAAACCTGTCCCTCCGGCATGTTTGTGTTACCGGCGACGGCCTTAACGAGATCCTGTTTCCTCATCGTTATTTGCCTCCTCATCCCAGTCGAATTGCCGCAGTCTCGAATGCACCAACGGCGGACGTAGGGAGCGACTATAGCACAGTCGAGCCTCAAGCCAAAGAATTTTCCGCGTACATACGCGGAAAATCACTGACGACGGCGTCGCTGTCGCGCAATTTCGAATGCGATGATTGCGCCCGCTACTCCTGCGTTCAACGATTCTATCCCTGTCGCCATCGGGATATCAACGACGATATCCGCGTACGTACGCACACTCTCGTTTGCACCACTAGCTTCTCCGCCGATAATCAACAGTGCTGCGCCCCGCCAGTCAACCTGATCGTAATGCTGATTCCCATCAGAATCAGCAATTGCGACGATAGGGCGGTCGAGAAACGATCGTGAGACGATATCGTCCACCCCAGCAAACGGTTGAACTGGTATCGCGAAAATCGATCCTGCAGATGCTCGAATCGCTTTCCCGTTATAAGGGTCAACGCATCCTGGTAGTACAGCAACACCGTCGGCGCCCGCGGCAGCAATGCTGCGCACCAACGTACCGAGGTTGCCTGGGTCGCGAATGGCATCAAGCGCGACGACAAATGTGCAATCGGGCGGTAATTCGGTTGGAGTCATTTCACAGATTGCGACAAGCGGCTGAGGGTGCTCAGTGTCGGCGATGTCCTGGAAGAGATGAGCGTCGACAAGCAGCACCCTTCGGGCGGCTTCTCTAAGTGCAGCGATGAGTGACTTATCGATGTCTTCGACTCTTGAGGCGTCGATTAGCAGCGCGCGGATAGAGACACCTAACTCGAGCGCGGCGAGGATCGCCCGGCTACCTTCGACAAGAATAGCCCGCTCGCGATAGCGCACACGTCTCCGGTGCAGCGAGCGGGCCAGTTTGATTGTCGGGTTCGTCGGGCTGTAGATTCGTTCGTCCCAGCCACGATGGTAACTATCGTCACTCATCGGACGCGCCTAAAGTGCGCCGCGTGCAACCTCGACAAACTTGGAAAATGCAGCAGCGTCCCGGACAGCGAGATCCGCAAGGATCTTGCGGTCGACGGTCACTCCGGCCTTGTGCAGACCCTCGATGAAACGACCGTAGGTCATGTCGTTCTCTCGCGCAGCAGCGTTGATGCGAGTAATCCACAACCGGCGCATCTGGCGCTTGCGTGTGCGGCGGTCACGATATTGATACATCAGCGAGCGCATGACCGCTTCATTCGCGCGCTTGAAGAGGCGATTGCGTGTCCCACGGAAGCCTTCGGCGCGGTTCAGAACCGCCTTATGCCTGCGCCGGGACGTCACGCCACGCTTAATTCGAGCCATTTGTCTGATCCCTCCGAAAGTACACCGGGCCAGAATGGTAACCGGATTGAGCTCGACTAATCCGTACCGTATGGCAGCAGGCGCTTGATTCGCTTGCTGTCAGCAGGACTAACCTCGAACATCTTGTCGAACATCCGCCGTGTGCGCGGAGACTTCTTTCGCCGGAGGTGGCTCTTGCCTCCCTTGGCGCGCATGACCTTTCCGGTTCCGGTGATCTTGAACCGGCGTGCGGCCTGCTTGTTGGTTTTCATCTTCGGCATGCTACCGCCCCCTCAACTCCCTAGATCCCTGACCGAGTTATCGTGACATTGGAACGGCGCCGCTAAACGGCGCCGACCGTCGCAATACGCGATTTCAAGTTTAACTCTCGACCTGAGCCTCTTCTCGCGTCACGTCGCCCTGGGCAGCGCGCGCTTTGTCGAGATCAGCCGGGCTGACGCCATCGACCTTGACGAATTCCTTCTTTGGACTGAGGAGCACAGACATCGTCCGCCCCTCCATCCGCGCATCCTGGTCCACGTTACTGACAGGCTGAAGCTGTGCAACGACCTGCTTGAGTAACTCGCGACCGATTTCCTGGTGCAGCATCTCACGCCCTCGGAAGAGAACAGCGACTTTCACTTTGTCGCCATCTTCGAGGAAACGCTGCGCCTGTCGGGCCTTCGTGTGCAGATCGTGATCGCCGATTTTCGGATAGATCCGCACTTCCTTGAGGACCGCGCCCTTAGACTTCTTGCGCGACTCTCGTTCTTTGCGGCTCTCCTCGTAGCGGAACCGCCCATAATCCATGAGCCGGCAGACGGGCGGGACGGCGTTCGGCTGAACCTCGACGATGTCAAGGCCCCGCTCGCGCGCAATATCGAGGGCGTCACGTGTCTGGACGACCCCGAGTTGCGTTCCGTCCTCATCAATCAGACGAACCTCGCGGACACGAATTCGCTCGTTCACTCTCACTGGTCGGGTGCTTATGGCGTACCTCCTGTACAACGATGCAACGTGCCGTCCGATCGCAGACAACACCAAATTTCCCCACGTCGGGGACAGGCTGAAATCCTACCAAATTCAGGCGTTTCGATTCAACGTAATTGTGCCACAGTCGGGTCAGTGGGCTGGGCGAAGATCATTGTGCCGCCTGATTCGAATACGACGAGCCAGCCAGCGGATTGGAGCGCGTCAGCCGCACCGGATGTTCGCGGCAGGGCCAGGTCACAGTTTGGCGATCCTTGAATCTCGATCTCACCCAGGATGACGAAGCGAGCGTCGCTGGCATCCGCTGCGATCGACCCGTCAAGCACCGCATTGGCCTGTTCAGCACGCAAGGTGAGTCGCTCGTAGATCGACGGATTCTCACCTCGGCGCCACTGGCCTTCGTGGCCGTGCCAGCCGATCAACGTCGGGACTCCAGAAAACGCCGAGACGCGGCTCAGAGGAGCACCGAACGCGTTTGCATACGAACAGCCTGGCGCTTCGATGATCGTGTCGCCGGGCTCCGCATGTTCGGAGATCCACTCGATGGCGGCAAGGGCTCCTGGAGCGCTCGTAGCGAGGTACACACGCCCGTCAATGCCTCGACGATGGGCGAAGTCATCGGTCCAATCCTGAGCAGACAGCGGCGTATAAGGCACCGTCGCGACAACGAGGAGACCAACGCCGATGGTCGCCGGAACCCGATACGCTCTCGGCACGCTTCTGACTGAATACACAAGCGCTGTAGCACTTGCGACACTGAGCACCAGCCACGCCTGATAAAAAAGCTTGAAGACGGTGTTCATCCGATCAGAGAACACATCCTGAATGTAAAAGAACTCGGGAACCAGCGCGAGGAGAAACCCTCCGGCAAAAGCACCGGCAATCGCTCGGACTGGCTGGCGATCGGATGTGACCGCCAGCGCGCAGGAAAGCAACAGAGGAACGCCAAGGACTAGCAATGCAGGAGCCCACGCCATCGCGACGCCGAACGCCAGGATGCCACCCGCCAACCAGAAGTGCTGGCGTTTCCGAACGATTTCGATTGACGATCGATCGCGGACGAGTTCCACCGCCGCGAACACTGCGAACGCGACCAGCCAGGCGCCATGCACCGTCAATAGTTCCGCGACACTCGACGGTCGCCAACTGACGATACCGAACGTATTGACGACGCGCCCGATCAGCGGCAGGTCTGTCAACGCGGCAGGAACGCGGGAGTTCGGAACGCCGACCGGAGCAGTGAATTGCAGGACGAACGGTCCGGCCGCGACAATGGCAGACACCGAAATAATCAGGACATCGCGAACGATTGATCTCAGGACGAACCGGTGACTGAGCGCGATCGCTCCTGCTACGAGGAGAAATCCGGCCGGCGCATCCCAACTATTAGATGCATAGAGCAACCCGACCAACGCACCAATCACCCCGAGACGCAGCCATGATTGACGCTGTGCCGACAACGCAATGCCGATTGCAAGCACGAGCACGGTCGCGAGTAGTGGATACGTCAGGACGTGCGGGTGAAGGTCTCCAAGCACGAACGAGAACGCGGGAAACTCGTTGATCGTTTCACTGGTGTCGCCTGGTTGCGTGACATCGGAGTCAACGATGATCCGACTTGCCTGCCAGCCAACGCCTTCCCACCATCCGGCATCAATCGTCGTCGACGGTTCTTCGACGAGTCGCTTGGCCGTTTCAAGGTTTCCGGCGAACAACAGCAAGACAACGGCGAGACCACCAGCGGCGACGATCGACGAGCGCGACCCACCAAGTGCTCGAAGGAATGCAGAACCCGCCGCCGCCGCGGCCGTTGCACCAGAAGCGAACAACGTCGCCAATGCGAGGTTGAATCCGATCGCAGTTGGAACCCCGGACAATTTGATTGCACTGGCGAACGTTTGATAGCCGAAGTAGTAGTAGTTGATGGCCGAACCAGCAAACCACGGATCGGGAGCGGGAACCTCAGATGACCGGGCAACCGAGGAAAGCAGCGCAATTTCCATCGGCTTTTCGGTGTTGATGATGTCAGGCTGATAGCCTCGAAACCAGACGTAGAGTGCAAACGTCACCAGCCAGAGCGCCTCGAACCCGAGCAATACTCGCCAGTCGTTCAGGACCAAGCGTTGCCGAACCACCATCGTCCACCCGACCACGGCAGTTATCAACAGTGCCGCAATCAACGTCCAGCGCGCGAACGGCAGGTCGACGACCGCTGCGGGCCACCAGACGATCGCCGTCAGCGTCACCAGTGACAGAGGACGCAGCAACCCGAACCGCGCCGGGCCAAGCGTCGCACCAACCCACGCAACGAACGGCAGCAGCGCAGCAGCCACAAGCGTCAGGACCACGTACCAGCGCAAGATCGCTTCGAGGTCGCTCACAGGTCGGCTACCGAGCCGTCCGCCGGCGGAATTTGTGGGAAATCAAGCACTTCGTAGATACGCGTACTGCCCGATTCGAACGCGATGACCAGCCCATTTCCGAGCAATTGCTCGAATGCCTGCAGACCTTCGGATGATGAGTAGTATGTCGGATTCTCGGGGACATTCCAGTAGTGTTCGACATCGCCGACGATTACGTACTTGACCCGATATCGGCGCAAGTACTCCATTTTCTGCTCTGGATCGGTTTCGTTGTAGATCTGGCGAACGTCAGCCATACGCGTGGAAATACCCGACTCGTAGCGCTGCTGGCGTTGATGGCGATCCCATCCCAGGACCGTCGGCAGGCCGGTGGCACTCGAAATTCGCGAACCGTTACCGCGATACGGACCAATCGATCCCTCGAGGATCACTGGTGAGCCTTCGACGTTTGAGTTCAGCCACTCGATCGCAGCCAGATCGCCCGAAAACTGGATTGGCTCATCGGTGCCATTGAGGATTTGGCCGCCCTGCATCCAGGAGTATCCGTCGAGCGTGAGACCAGACGGTGACGATTCCATGTCCCAGTCGAGCCTGACAGGGGTTCCGATAACAGGATAAACGAGGCCGAGTGCAAGAAGCAGACTCGATGTGCCAGCAGCAACCCGGTTCACTCGAAAGGTCCGCCCACGCAACGATTCGATTGCGCTCGTCCGACTGAGTTGATCGGCAACAATCCCAAACCGCGCTTGCCTCGACGCTGTTGTTCCGAACCGGGCGTCACGCCACAGCCAAGCGACGAGGACCGCTGAACCAATCGCAAGCATCGTCCAGGCTTGCAGGTAGAACTTGAAGACCGTATTCATCCGCTCCCATGGGCTGTTTTGCAGGTCGTCCGCGACGTAGACGAACTCGGTCGATGCCGTTGTCACCGCCCCAACCGCGATGAATGCCCACGGCAGTAACCGCGACGGCTGCCGACGGTAAAGGATCAAGTTCATGGAAGCGGCTGTTGTGATCGCGAGTGCCACTGATGCGGATGGCCTGTAGAGCGCCACGACGCCAGTCAAGAATGCGAGCGCAGTGATCGCGCCCACAAACATCGCAGGCTGGCGAACGATGCGGGTTCCGCCAGCAGCCACACCGACGGCGGAAGCTGACAACAGGATTGCGACGACCGATGTGGTAGACGGTAGACCATCGCCTCGGCTGATCACCAGAACTTCCGCAAAGGTGCCGCCGATCAACGTGACGACGGCCATCAAGAGACAATCGCGAAGCACAAATTCAGCCGGCAAACGTCTGACGAACTTCGCCGCGGAAATAATCACTACGATGCCGAAAAAGATTCCCCAATGGGTCAGGAATTGCCCGAGGTTTGAGCCTGCTGACGCACGATTCACTCCCTGAACGACGCTGTAGAAACCCACGTAGAACGGGGCGAACAACAACAACCCACCGACGATTGCAAAGCCGCCGATCGACGCACTCACCAATCCGCGACGCCAGGAATACAGCAGTCCGGTGTAAAGAAACGCAGCACCGGTAACCAGAACCATGAGCGGCGCATCCCATGAGTTCGTCACGGCGATGGTACCAAGCACAAGCGAAATAACCGGTGCGACTGTGACAATTTGCGTCAACGTCGCTGTCCGTCCCGACAACACTACCTGTGAGAGAAGCGTCAGCAATAAGGCGATCATCGGGAAGTTGATGACGTGTGGGTGCAGATCCGCCCAAATTGCCGAGAAGTACGGGAACTCGTTGATCGTGTAGTCGATGACGCTACGAGATCGCCAGAAGTCGAACGTATCGCTGGGAATGCCGCGATGTTCGATCAATTGACGCATCGCGTCGAGATTACCGGCGAAGAGAACGGCGACGACCGAGATGGCTCCGCCAACCGCAACGGACTTCGCTGGAATACGTCGTCTGCCTCGCTGGAACAGCGTCGCACCGAGCGTCGCCGCTTGAAGCCCGAGGAGTCCTGCGAACGTCGCCGAACCGAGCTGGAAGCCAGGCGAGACGCCGATACCGCTGATCTTGATCAGCGTCGAAACGAGATGCCACCCGTAGTAGTAATAGTTGATGACACCATCGGCGAACCACGGATCGTAGGGTGGGAACTCGGTCGACGATGCCACAGCACGCAGGTAGGCGAGCTCGAACGGTTTTTCGCCACCAAACCACGTCTGCCAGAAGTCGGGGTAGATCGCTCGCAGGAGAAGGAAGAAGCCAAATAATCCTAGCCACGCCGTCATTGACGCGGCGTAGTGCTTTATTCCAGGTACGTTGACTGGTTGCCCAATCCGACGACGCCAGGCGACGATGCCCCAACTCAGCCCACCCACGATGGCCACAGTCCCAAAGATGTTGAGGCTGCGAGACTGCCAGAGCCCAATCGACGCCGCGATCCAGCCAATCCAGCCGACCAGAATGAGTCCCAGTAATCGCGAGGACAACGTTCCACGATCGGGCGTTCGACCAAGGACTGTCGCGGCGATTGGCAGAACCGACAAACCGATTAGTTCGACGGCAAGCAGCCAGACGATAATCGCCAGCCCTGAGTGATCGACGGCAATTCCATTCCATCCAGCGTCGGACGTTGTCTCAATCTCAGAGACCGGTTCACCGAGGACGAGCGGCGTCTCAGCGGGATAGCGTTGCGGCTCCCAGGGTTGGTTGATGCCCCAAAGCAACCGTTCGCGAATCTGCGCGACGTCCAGGTTCTCGATCTTCTTGAAGATCCGGACGCGCGGATGATCGTAGACGGTGAAGCTCTCGTCGGCACTTCGATCGTTGAAGGCGATGCCGAACAGTTGTGGAGAGAGTTCCGCTTCGTACACCAACTGGTAGCCGAGTTGACCAGCCAGGAGACGCCGGTAGTACTCGTTTTGGACCGCGTAACGCCAGGGGAGATTGTCAACCGAGTCGATCACGCGGTCGCTTGATAACACGACATAATCTGCTGAAATTAGCGTTTCGGCTATGTAGCGAGCTTTGTTCTCCGGTTCAGCGTCATCGTAGATCATGAAGTCGATGTGCTGATATCCCATCGGCTGCGAGCCGGAGTAGGGGAGCGGCAGAACGTCATCCCACGTTTCGGACGCGATTGCACTTCCAGGCGGAACATTCGCGGCCATCCAGCGCGATGCGTCGAATCTTGGGTGATCATGACGATAGATTGACGTGAATCCAAATGCCCACACCGCAGTGACGATCAGAATCGCCGTAGTAGCCCAGCGCATGACGACACGACGTTCGCGTCGAACGTGAATCGTCAGCAGTCCGCCTGCAACGACAGCAAGTACTGGTATCAGCGGCAGTGCATAGCGAAGGAACCGCGCCTCGGTGATCAACAACGTCGGCACGTAGGCGATGACCCAGGCGACGATGATCGTCAGGCCGTGATCGCGATGCATCCATGCGCGTCGCGATGTGAACACCAATCCAGTCAATCCGGCAATCAGGAAGCCTGGACCGACCGTGTACAGGAACAGGTTGCGCAGCTCGTACAGCCCGGGTGTGAGGCCGACGAACTGCCGCGTAAACGGAACGTCGAACTCGCCACGAACGATCCGTGCCTGGATTCGAATATCTTCGATAAATGGAGCACTGTTGACGATCGCATACGGTTCGAAGATGGTGAAAACGATCACCGACAATGCCGCAGCCGCTACAAGCGACGACATCACACCCAGGCGATCGCTGGAGCGCCAGAGTGACCAACCGGCCATCACCAACAGTGGCAAGATGAGAGATGGCACACTGGCCTTCGTCGCGAAGGCACAACCCACCGGCACTGCAAGCGTGAGCGCGCGGCCAAGCGACGGCTGGTCCGCGAAGCGTATCGCCAGGTACAGCGCAGCTGTGACGAAGAACGTCAGCCAGACATCGACGGTAAAAAAGTGACTCAGTTGGATCGGCAGCACAGCAAGTGCGTACAACGCTGAAGCAACGATGCCGGCTGAGGGATTGAACAATCGTCTGGCCAGCAGGAACACGAGAATGATCGTCAGGGTGTCGAGAAGGACGTTGAGGACGCGCCCCACCTTATAGATGTGGGGATACGATTGGTAGTCCGTTTCGGAGAACAGGTTCGCTGTCCAGGCGACAGTGCTTTGGACGTAAACCGGTAGCGTCCCATACGCGAACGAGAGCGGTTGTCCGGTGGTCTGATCAATGCGTCGAGGATTCAGCGGACTTGTTTCCGGGTCGAGGATGCTGCCAAGATCATCGACAGGAGGAAGGTCGATGCGGCTCGATGAGACAATGGCGATGAACCGTTCATCAGGGTGCAGATACAGCCCCTGATCCCAGTTCAACCCGAAGGCGCGCAGGACGACACCGACTACGACGATGAGAAGTAGTCCGAGGTGGTATGGGTTCGTGTGGCGAAATCGGTCGCTCATGATGGCGAATCTTACTTGTCGCACGTCATGTCGCCATAATTGACCAGCATCACGATGCTATCTATACTCCAACACGACCGAGCACCTACTGGCGGGCTGCGCCAGCGAACCACTTGGCCAATAGTCGACTCGCGAGGGAGCAATCCGTATGCGCACGCTGAAAGTTATCGTCGGCGGCGAAGGCAACGTTGGCAAGACGTCATTAATTCGCCAGTATGCGAAAGCGAAATTCAGCGAGGCGCGAAACATTACGCTCGGCATCGACATAACGACCCAGGAATTCTTTCTCGACGGTGAGGCGGTTAAATTGGCCGTCTGGGACATCGAAGGGCAAGCTGGGAATCGGCCAAATTTTTACCTCGGCGCCCAGGCCGCGATGCTTGTCTACGATGTGACCTCTGATGTTTCACTCCAGGCACTGGCGGAATGGTTCGCCAGATGTAAGCGGTATTGTCCGTCCGCTCCGATTGTAATCGTTGGCAACAAGACCGATCTCGGCCTGTCGTTTCCAGCAGAATGGGGCCGATCGTTTGCGACGTTTGCAAACGCGCAGCATGGATTTGTCTCTGCAAAGACTGGCGAAAACGTTTCCCGTGGCTTTGAACTTCTGGCGCGAATGGCACTGAATCACGCTTCCGAAGGTGCATCAGCCGATTGAGAGTCGTGTTCCTCGGCAGCCCTGCGTTCGCCGCTCCATCCCTGAACCGTCTCGTCGAACACGATAATATCGATGTTGTGCTCGTCGTTACGCAACCTGACCGTCCCGCAGGCCGGGGCAGGAAGTTAACGCCACCGGCGGTCAAAACGGCAGCGACTACGCTCGGCCTGCAAGTGTTCCAGCCTGAAACGCTCCGCGACGACGCAAGCGTCCAGGTGCTCGAAGATGCACAGCCGGATCTTCTCGTTGTCGTTGCGTATGGCGAACTCCTACGACGAAACGTCCTGAATCTGACACCTCATGGATGCCTCAACGTTCATCCATCCTTGTTGCCGCAATATCGAGGGGCTTCGCCGATTCCGACAGCGATCCTGAACGGTGATGCGACAACCGGCGTCAGCATCATGAAGCTGGTTCGAAAACTGGATGCGGGTCCGGTGGTCTCACAGGTTCAAATCAACATTCGCCCAGAAGATACGACCGGATCTCTCGGTGAGCGACTCGCGGACCTTGCCGCCGCCATCCTCCCGGATGTTGCGCTCCGTTATGTCGCAGGTGAACTGACACCGATCGAGCAGGATGAAGCTGCTGCGTCACACACGCGAGAATGGTCGACCGCCGATGCGGAAATTGACTGGATGACGTCAGCGCGTCAGATTGATCGTCTGGTTCGAGCATCACATCCGTGGCCAGTTGCCTGGACAACCGACGACGACACGCGTCTTCGAATTCATGCAGCGTCGGTTGCACCTGACGACTCAACGCTCAACGCGCCGCCAGGCACAGTCGCATTTGATCGTGGCCAGGTCCTGGTTGCGACGCGCGACGGAACGCTTGTGCTGAACCAGGTTCAACCTGCTGGAAAACGTGTGATGGCCGCCACTGACTGGTGGCGAGGATCGCGCCGGACCCAGGCCGTCTTCAATCGCTCCTCGTCCAAGCTTTAAAGCTGCCTTCGAGCATCTCCTTACCGAAGTAGCTAACAC
>JBGSWU010000285.1:0-2815 GCA_041751795.1 Thermomicrobiales bacterium | reverse complement strand
GACCGGGTTGCCGGACTCGACGCAGGTGCAGACGATTACCTCATCAAGCCGTTTGCCTTCGAGGAACTGCTGGCTCGAGTTCGTGCGTTGCTACGTCGTCTCGAACGTCATGACGATGACCGACTTGGTGGCGAAGCCCTTCAGTTCGATGATCTGACACTCGATTCAACCACGCGGTACGCCCATCGAGGTGAGCGTCGTATCGAGTTGACGACGCGAGAATTCGATCTGTTGATGATGTTCATGCGCCATCCGAATCAGGTACTGCCGCGTGAGATGATCATGGAGCGCGTCTGGGGGTACGATTTCCCTGGAGAATCGAATGTCCTCGAGGTTTACGTCAAGAATCTGCGTCGGCTCCTTGAAGCCGGCGGCGAGCCGCGCATCGTCCAGACCGTCCGTGGCGCCGGCTACGTCCTGCGCCACGAGTAGCGACCCGGATCTCCTATGCCAATCCGCCTGCGCATCACCCTTGCAACCGCCGCCCTTATGGCCTTCGCCCTCGCCGCGCTGGGCACCGGCATGTACATCACCACGTCGAGTTCACTCCACAATGACCAGGACACCCGTCTGCAGGGCGTATACGAAGCATACGGGCGGAACCCCGGATACTGGGTAACTGATCGAGGACAAGTCAGGGCGCTACTTCCCTACACCAAGCCGTTCACGGCGACTGGAGCGGTGATACAGATTACTGATGCACGAGGCGAAGTCCGAGCACGGTCAGAGAATCTGGCGGATGAAACATTGCCGGTCGAAGTGTCCGTGCTGGAGCGAAACGCCAATTTTGAAACCGTCCTCTACGATGCGTCAATCGACGGCGATCCAATCCGTGTCCTATCTGGCCGTCTGACAACCCAGAATGGTCGCCTCATAGCATTCGTTCAGGTCGCTGAACCCCGTCGAACGATCAACTCCGCGCTCGGCACGTTGAAACGCAACATCATCCTGGGATCGATCTTCTCGACGTTGATGCTCGCCAGTGGAGCCTGGCTCGTCGGCGACGCCGCGATGCGACCACTGGCGAAGATGAGCAGCACGGCCCGTTCGATCGGCCGGACTGGCGATCTGTCACAGCGAATCCAGCCCCCTAAGACACGCGATGAGGCTCAGCAACTGGGCGAGACCTTCAATGAGATGCTCGCACGGCTGGAGGAGACCTTCAACGCCCAGCGCCGCTTCGTCGCCGACGCATCGCACGAACTACGCACGCCACTGACGGCCTTGCGCGCCAACGCCGATATCATGCTGCGACAGATCGACAGCGGTGTCTATGCCCGTGACGACCTGTCCGAAGGACTCACCGATGTCCGTGACGAGGTCGATCGGATGACGCGTCTCGTCCAACACCTGCTTACACTTGCCCGCGCCGACGTTGGCTGGCGACCTGAACTGGAACCGATCGATCTAGTCGATGTCGCACGAGACGCCGCTCGGGTCGCCTCACCGCTTATTCGTGGGCAACACTTCGAGATCACTCTGCCACTGTCGGACGGCAGCGATCCTTCCTTCGGCGTCGATGTCCAGGGAAACGCCGACCAATTACGTCAACTGATTCTAATTTTGCTCGACAATGCCTTTACCTATGCGCCGTCTGGCAGTAACGTCAAACTCTCGGTTGACATCGCTGGCAATATCGCTGTCTTGTCGGTCCATGACAATGGTCCAGGCATCGCGCCTGACCATCTCCGCAGGATCTTTGAGCGGTTCTTCCGGACTGACGACGCTCGTGCCAGGTCGTCAGGGGGAACCGGACTGGGCCTCGCCATCGCACGCTGGATCGTTGCCGTTCATAACGGCAACATCACCGCCACCAGCAATACGGATGAAGGAACAACCTTCGAGGTACGCTTGCCCCTGCTTCCAGACACCGCAACCTCGTCACACGTGAGAACCGAGCCACTAAAAGCGGCGCCCGCGGCGTAGCAGCGCCAGCGTTGCAACGATCGTCCCTACGACCGCGAGGGAGCTGCGGCTGACTCCACCACGTCGTTTCTCGTCAGTTCCGAAGCGCCTACCAGTCCAGCGACTGCCGCTTCCGTTCAACGAGTGTCAGACTCGGTGCCATCCACAGTGGCGAGGATGGGTCGTTCAGAATCTCGTCGGTGGTCATCCAGCGAACGGCTTCGACCTCACCTGCGTTGGAGATCGTTGGTGTTCCGCTCTTGTAGCGGCAAACGAACACAACATCGACAACCGGTGTTCCGGTTGGCGTAGTGAACGAGTGGCACTCTGCGTACTCAATGTCTTCGACGGCGACGCCGGTTTCTTCCAGCACCTCGCGAGCGGCGGTATGCTCGAGAATGTCGGCCATCTCGGCGTAATCAATGCCACCTCCTGGGAAGGCCAGCACACCGGCTGCATGATCCTCATCCGCGCCACGGACGATCATCAAATACCTTCCCCGATCGTAGACGGCGACCTCAACATTAACGAAAACGAGCAAGATTACATCGCCTCTGGGGCGGCGACTCCTAGCAGATTGAGTCCGTTCGCCAGTGCCTGGCGTGTGGCGTTTACAAGCGCAATTCGCATCGAACGCTTCGGTTCCGGCGCGGTCAGAACTGGTCGCTTCTCGATATCCGCATAGAAGTCATTGAACCGTCGCGCGAGATCGTACACCCACGTTGCGATCAACAGTGGTTTGTATTCGGCGGCGGCACGCTGCACTTCTGACGGAAAATTCCCGATCTGCTGGATCAGATCGATTTCCTCCGGCTGGAGATCGTCAAACACAAGTTCTCCGGATGGCATCTCATCAACACGCTCAAGAATCCGGCAGGCTCGCGCATGGGCGTACTGAATGTACGGTGCG
>JBGSWU010000284.1:0-6725 GCA_041751795.1 Thermomicrobiales bacterium | reverse complement strand
CAAACTGCATTCCGTGTCCCTCTCGTGTCTTCCTGCCCGTAAACCGCGTAACGATACCGTATCAGGCATTGGCCGGACGGACTGTGAGTCGATCAACGATTAGAAGCTTCCACCAGAGGCACCGCTACCGGATGACGCGCCCGGCGACGTGCTGACACTGGTTGGCGAAACACTGCTGTTGAACGCGATCCAGTACGGATAGAACCCGGTTGCCCAGGCGTTATCAGCCTGCGAGCCGCCCAGCCAGACTGGGAGGTAGCCGTCCGCACTCGCCGCTTTCAACCGCTTGTCGAGTGCGCTGCCAGCACCGAGAGCGACGGCGTATGGCATCGCGGTATCGAAGTCCAGATCGGCCTGCGGGTTCTTGCCCGCCGACTTAAGATATCGCTTGTAACCGCGCCAGGACGCGGCGGCCTCGTCACCATCTGGCGTCGTCGTTGGGATCGACATTCCCACGCTGATGGCGAGCACCGCGGCAACACCCAACAGGCCGGCAGCACCGAGTCCCCAGAAACTTTCGGCGATCGCGGTAATGATAAACGCTGCCATGCCGATGGCGAATAAGCCTAGCGCAGCCACATAGAACGGCATCCGCTTTCGACTGGCGTTCGGATCGAACCAGCCACGTTCGACCATGTCAGCGTCGATCATCGTTCGGATACCACCCCACGCCGACCGCACCTTGCCGATCTGCTTTCCGGTCACGACGCCGTCGGCATCCGCCTGCTGCTCAAACGCGCTCCAAATTGATGTTTCATACCCAGGTCGAACCACCGAACCATCGATGAGACGAATCCGTACCTTCTTTTTGCCATCCGGTTCGACCGCCAGCGCACCGCGTGCCGCGAGGTCGAGCAGTGTCGCGGAGATGTTCGCGTCGGTCACGCTGCCGGTTACCAGGGCTCCGGCCAGTGCTGGCAGGGTGTCGTTGGGTGGGTACGTCGCTTCGACCACCGGTGCATGCGACTTCCGTCGCGTCGGAAATGCCCGGACGAGGAACCACCCGGCAACTGCCGCGATCCCGACAGCGATGATGTTCAGGATGCTGAACGCTCCATCAGCGACGTTGTCCGAGAATCGTTCGATCGTGCTGGGTGGAGGGGGAGGCGGTGGGCCGTCGCGGAGGTCCCGCTCGATGGCATCAAGCGCGAGCCCGATCGCCCCAGCTATATCGGCATCTTCCAGCAACGGTTGCATCTGGTCGGTAATCCGGTCCAACTCACGTTGCGGAACGTTTCCCTCGATCAGTGACTCACCGGCGACAACCGCATAGTCCCCGTGTTCCAGGTCGTCCGGCTCAAGATTGAAGAAAATGACGACTCCGTCCCGCGCACCCGTCGCTGATTGGACGTCCCATTCGTCCATCAGGCCACGCGCATCGTCGATCGTCTCGTCGACGTTGGTTTCGCGCGCCTGAAGGTACACGAAAGCCGGTGCTCCGGCATCCTCGACAGCAGCAGCCCGCTGTTCGAGGCTTGCGATCTGTTCGGCGGACAGCACCCCTGCCCGATCGTAGACTCGCTGTCCCGGAACCGGCTGGCCGAAGTCCGATTGGGCAATTGCTGTAGTGATAAAGAGCAGCGCCAGGAGCCCCACGAATGACGTGACTAGCCAGCGGGATCCGACTCTACGCATGTTGGCTGTTCTCATAGAAATACGTGCGTAACGCTGAACTCATGCTACGAGCCAGCGTCGCTTTCCATGATTGCCAGGCGGGTGTAGTAATCTGATAACTCGTTGAGGTGTGCCAGAGCGATCTTCCCAGTGAGGATTGGATCATCGTTGGTCACATTCGTCGCCGGGTCGTTCGACCCATGTTCCAATTCGACATCCAGCCCCATCCGAAATTGCTCAAGATCGAACGGTGCTACCGCCCAATCGATACCTATCGTTGCTGCAATTTGCTGAGCCTCTTCGACAGTGAAGCTACGTTTCGCCATTGCGTTACCTCACATTCAATGTAATCCGGAATGATCGTATCACCACCCATCAGAGTACCGCGCCTGCTAACGCATTTAGCGGGCAAAGGCTCGGCTCGGCTGGAGAGCCATCTGCTGCAGCTTCACAATCCGCTCTTCGGTTGGCGGGTGGGTGCTGAACCACTTCGAGGCATTCGTGCCGCCGAACGGGTTGATGATGTAAAGATGCTCGGTGGCTGGATTGGCGTGCGCGAGTGGACGACGCTGGTTGCCCAGTTGCAACTTTTCGAGCGCGCTGGCCAGCGGAAGCGGATCCCCGAGAATCTGCGCACCACCAGCGTCAGCTGAGAATTCACGCGACCGGGAAATGGCGAGCTGGATGATCGTCGCGGCGATTGGCGCAAGGATCGCCATCGCCAGCATCCCGAACATGTTGCCGCCCTCTTCGTCGTCGCGGCCCATTCCACCGAAGATCGCCGACCACTGCAGCATCGTTCCGATCCAGGTGATCGCACCAGCCACCGAGCCGACGACGGTGCTGATCAAGGTATCACGATTGCGGATGTGTGCCAGTTCGTGGGCGACGACGCCAGCCAGTTCGTCTTTCGTCAGCAGGCGCTGGATACCAGTTGTCACCGCGACGGCTGAGTGCTTCGGGCTTCGGCCTGTCGCAAAGGCGTTCGGCGTGTCGGTTTCAATGATGTAGACACGCGGCTTTGGGAGGCGTGCCATCGTCGCGAGATGGCCGACCATGCTGTGCAGTTCGGGGGCGTCGGCCTCGCTGACCTCGCGCGCACCCGCCATCTTCAGCGCCAGCTTATCGGAGAACCAGAACATGACGCCGTTCATGATCAACGCGAAAATGAGCAAGACGCTTGCGCCGCCTGGTCCACCAAAGTAGCCACCGACGATCACAAACAAGGCAGTGAGTGCCGCAAGGAGTCCTGCGGTCTTCAGGGTATTGGTAGTTGTCATCGTTGGTAACTTTCCCAAACTGAGGACAGATCAGTATCCCGGTCCTGTAAACCGGCTATCTCTTATCCATCTATCTTGACGGCTCAGAATGAAATCTTCATGAAGGGGCGGTGACTTCGGAGTGACGATCGCAGCGCAAATCTTCATGTTTGTCTGGTCGTGTGCCAAGTGGCCCGCGCCAGTCGTTTCGCGTCCCGCGACGGATACCTCCGGCACGATATAACTCGGCGATGCTCTCGACGAAGATGACAGAGGCACGACAAACGGTAGCGCAACAGACCCGGTTGGGGTGGTTTTCCATCGGGTTGCTGGCTGTTGTTTCTTGCGCGTTCGTACTCCGCTTCTGGTCGATTGACTTCGGGCTGCCGCTGATCACGCATCCGGACGAACCACTGATCGTCGATGCGGCAGACAGAATGGTTTCAGGGCGGACGCTCAATCCCGGCTGGTTCCGCTATCCAGCGTTCATCATCGACATCGAAGCCGCGATTCTGACGGTCGTCTACACCGTCGACAAACTGTTCGGGTTAACCCCGGACACGATTGCGTCACTGGCGTATGGCGGCGGCAGAAGCCTGATAGCCGGATTCGGCGTCGCGACAGTCGCACTTGTTGGCCTGCTCGGCAGACGCCTGACACGCATCGTCCTTGCATCAGATTCATCGATCGATCTCCGCCAACGAGAAACGCTGGCGGGGATCGCGGGCCTTGTGGCGGCGGTGATGCTGGCTGTGTCGTTCATCCACGTCAAGGACTCGCACTACCTCAAGCCGGACGTGCCAACCGGATTCTTCACGACCCTGGTGCTCTGGTTCACGCTGTCAGCATGGGAACGACGCGGCATCAATCGAACCGACTGGCTATTGGCCGGTGTCGCCATCGGGATGGCAGGCGCGTCGAAGTACACCGGAGCGGCCATTGCGGTTGTGCCAGCACTGGCGATGCTGATGCTGGCGCGAGATCGGCAATCCGCGACCCGCATCACCATTGGACACGCGCTACGAATGACGCTCGGTATAGCGCTCGTCTCCGTGGCGATCTTTCTCGTCTTCAACCCGTACATCCTGCTTGCGCCGGGTGAGTTTCTTTCACCCGTCGATGGCATCCGTGCCGAACTCAACCACTACCGCAGCGGCCACGATGGTGCCGAGGGGAATGACTCGTGGCGCTGGTACCTGCTGGAAATCTGGCGCAACGGGTTTGGGCCAACGCTGACCCCGCTGGTGCTGCTCGGCGGCGTCATGGCCGTCCGGCAGATACTTGGGAGTCGAAGGATGCGAGACGAGAGCAGTGACCGCCACGGAACGGCTGCCCTCTGGCT
The DNA here is from genome assembly GCA_041751795.1 of Thermomicrobiales bacterium. Lineage (GTDB taxonomy): Bacteria > Chloroflexota > Chloroflexia > Thermomicrobiales > CFX8 > JBBECJ01. Next base: position 2,510 of record JBGSWU010000284.1, on the reverse strand, counting down.
CGTGATCGTCTTCGTGCCGGTCTATTACGCGATGATCGCACGCTACCCGGTTCGGTTTGACCGCCAGTTGATCCCGATCCTGCCGTACCTGACATTGCTGGGCGGCTTTGGTGTCGCCGCGTTGCTGGCAATTGTGGGCCGGTCAGGTCGAATTGGGCGATCGTCGCTGGGTGGAGTGTCAAGCGCGACGATTGCGGTAGTGTTGCTTCTTCTTGTCCTGACGGCACCGCTGACGATCCGCGCCGTCAACGGGAACATCCAAACCGGCAAGCCCGACACGCGCTACGTGGCGCTTGACTGGATCGAGGAGAGGGTTCCAGTCGGTGCAACGATTGCCCGTGAGTGGCACACGCCGCCTGTCGCTCAAGCCGGTTACGAGGACATCTTCATCCGCAAGACGAACGATCAACCGCTGGACTGGTACCGGGCATCCGGTGTCGATTACCTCGTCGTTTCCTCCTATATGTATGCTCGGTACATCGACGATCCCGAGACGTACCCTGTGGATGCAGCATTCTACGAGCGGCTGTTCGCCCAGCCGCCGGAAGCGTCGTTCGATGGCGAGAACGGCCCGATCATTCTGATCTACACCATCGACGCCGCAGCCCCAGCGTTCGAGTAACCCGTTCGCCGGGACCTAATCGGCAACCACCGGTAACGCAACGGTGAAGGTCGAGCCTTCTCCGAGCGTCGATCGCACCCGCACCTGACCGCCGTGGGCTTCGGCGATCTGTCGGACGATTGAGAGGCCAAGACCAGTTCCCCCAAGGGCGCGTGACCGGCTGGTATCGACCCGGTAAAAGCGCTCGAAGATATGCGGCAAGTGCTCAGGGGGAATACCGATGCCCGTATCGTTGACAGTCAACTCAGCCACCGGCCCGTGACGACGCAGCGCAAGTGTGACGGTTCCGCCAGCCGGTGTGTAACGCACGGCGTTCTCGACCAGGTTCCAGATCAGCTGGCGCAACCGCTCGATATCACCATGAACGACGATCGGGTCGTTGGCTTCGAGAACGATCTCGCGTGTGCCGTCGTCGCGGGTCGCGATCAGGACCGCATCTTCAGCAATTGCCGCAACCAGCGCTTCGAGCGCGACATCCTGGTGCTGGATGGCGCTGTCGGCGTCGGCGTCAGCCAGGAACAATAGGTCCTGGACGAGTCGCGTCATCCGATCGACTTCCTCGATCGACTCGGTTGTCGCCTCGATTCGGTCGGTCGATGGCAGTTCGTGTCCGAGTAACTCAAGGTTGCCACGCAACACCATCAGCGGGTTCCGCAGCTCGTGGGAAGTATCAGCGACGAGCGCCCGCTGGCGGTCGAGCAGCAGTTGCAGCCGGTCCAGCAGATCGTTGAAGGTGATCGCGAGTTGACCGATCTCGTCGTGAACTTCCGGCTGCGGCACACGCCGATTGAACTCGCCGGTCTCGGCGATACCGGCCACCGTTTCGGTCAGTCGCTGGACTGGCCGCAACGACTGCCGCGTCAGCCACCAGCCGCCGCCTAGACCGCTGGCGAGTGCGATGGCTCCCCCGATCAACAATAACGAGCGTGTCTCAGACATCGTCCGCTCAGTGGTATGCATTGATTCACCGACCTGAACGACGGCTCGGACTCGACCGCCCAGCCGCAACGGCCAGTAGAGCACGCGGACAGTCGTGTCACTGATTTGGACCGATTCCGTGATCGAGCGGCCACGGATCGCCCTGTCCAACGCATCTTCGTCCGTCGGAAACCGGGTCGCGATGTTGGACGACGCCGCGATCGTCTGACCATCCAGGCCAATCACGCGCAAGTGGATGCCTGGTGCGGTCAGTTCGTGGCCGGTAGACGTTGGCGACAGGACAAAGATGTCGGATGACAGGCGCTCGGACGACAGATCGTTGTTCGTGATGATCAGCGCGCGTTCGACCTGCATGGCACGGTCGCGCAGGGCATTATCGATCTCATCTTCAAGCGCACCCTGCAACACGACATAGAGCGCAACCTCAAGTAGCGCGAGGGCGATGAGAAAGAGGAGCGCATACCCCAATGCCAACCGGAGGCGAAGTGTCACGTCAGCGAACCGAATCCCGCTCTGTTCGCCCAGCAACCGTCGCCTGACGCAGGCTGTACCCAACGCCACGGATCGTCTGGATCAGACGGGGCTCGCCGCCCTCTTCCAGCTTCTCGCGGAGCCGCTTGACATGGACATCAATGACGTTCGATTCGGGGAAGAAGGTATCACCCCAGACGGCATCGTGAATCCGGTCGCGAGACAGGACCTGCCGTGGATAGCGCATGAAGTATTCGAGCAACTGATACTCGGTCAACGTCAGGTCGATCGCCCGGTCGCCGCGCGTTGTTTCATGGGTGACTGGATTCAACGTCAGGTCAGCAAACATCAGCGCTTCCGGTTGTTCGCCGCCACTCGAACGACGCAGGAGCGCGCGGATGCGAGCCAGCAATTCATCGAACGCAAACGGCTTGAGCAGGTAATCGTCCGCACCAGCGTCCAGCCCGGCGACGCGATC
>JBGSWU010000283.1:0-9301 GCA_041751795.1 Thermomicrobiales bacterium | reverse complement strand
GAGTCGATGAGTGCCTGCGCATTTGCGGTATTCAGCGCGTACGACGCCGAGCCAGCCTCAGTGAGGTACGCATTCGGAGCCGCATCAAAGCCGTCCGGCAGATCATCCGGCGCATCGATGTCGCCGAACTGAGCTTCTGCTTCGTCGAGCGTCACCGGAGCCGGAAGGCTGTCCTTGTCGTACGGGAAGGTCATGTCAAATGCGCCGAGCTTGTTGAACTCTTCCTCGAGACGCTGCCTGTCCGCGTCTGTCAGTCCGCTAAGCGCAGCCGACTGAATCGGCGAAATCATGTCCATCGGAATGGTAACCGCGGCGAACTTCTGAACGCGAAACTGGTTAAGAAAATCGTCAGCAACCGTTCGCATCGGTGATAGTGACACGGTCAGAACGACCGCGATAATCGCGACGACGGCGGATACTGCCCGCATCGATCGTCGCTCAGCTAACTGTTTCATTCGTCCTCCCGGAACTTCTCTTTGTGATTGTGTAGCCATAGCTATTCGGAATCTCGCGTACGCCAAATCGACGTTCCCGTCGGGCGATTGCGGCGTCAGGGCTGACAGCGCGCGCGACGATGTTGTCACAGTGTCGTTCAGCGCGTCGTACGTCCGACGACACGATCCGCAACTGTCAAGGTGATTCTGGACGGCTGATACTACTGAACCATCCTCATTAATCGCTAGCCGCAACTCCCCGTCGGTCGGGCAGCCGCGGCGACGGGCAATATTCATGCGCTGCCTCCGATACGACCATCAGTGGATTCATACGATTTACGGAACGCTCGTTCGGCACGGGCGAGAATCGTCCCAACTGAATTAGGACTGACACCGATCGCACTCGCCACCTCGAGGTACGACATCCCTGACGACCGCAGCACGAGGGCTGTTCGCTGCCGTTCAGGTAATCCCGCGAGATGCTGCCGGACGATGTCAGCCTCGTCACGTCGTGCGACGAGGTCGAGTGGATCATCACTGGCGTGCACATCAGCCCGTCCCGCCACACGTCGTAACCAACCAAGCCGTCGGCGTCGTGAGCGAACTGTATTGAACGCAGCGTTCGTCGCCACCCGGTACAACCACCCTCGCACGTTCGTGTCGTCGCTGTCGGCCAGCGGGCGATTGTAGAGTTTCAGAAACGTGTCCTGCGTCACTTCCTCGGCCTCTTCGTTGGTTCCGACGATCCGAAGCACGACACCAAATACTCCGCTATAGTGCCTCGCAAATAACGCTTCGAAGGCACGTTCGTCTCCGTGCCGGACACCCTGTAACAATGTCCGATCAGACGTTTCATGTGTCACGGCGAGAGTTCCCGCCTGCACCTGCATCGTGCTCACGCGTGCTTGCGACCCTTCGCTGCTTCCCCTGGAGACCACGTCGGTGGCCTTCGACTTATACAACACCACGTACTCCCAGTATGTGACAATCATGGATTGAGCGATGAAGAAATCGGGTGTTCACGGACGTTTCCGAAGGTAGGAAGAAGACGATGCCACGCGATATGCCCGTTGCCAACGGTCGCCTGCTCGTGACGTTCGATAGCCGGTACCGTATGCGCGATGTCTATTTCCCGCATGTTGGCCAGGAAAACCATACTGATGGCAGCCCGTGCGCGTTCGGCGTCTGGACGCAGGATGTCGAGAATCCGACGAATCGGCGATTCGCCTGGGTTCACGACGACTCGTGGACGCGATCACTACGATACCGGGAAGCGTCGCTCGTTACCGATGTCCATCTGGACAACCAGCACCTCGGTGTGTCGTTGCAGTGCTCAGATACTGTCGATATCGACCTCGACGCATTTCTGCGAAGCGTAGTCGTCACCAACAATAGTCAGGCCAGCAAGCGCGTCCGCCTCTTTTTTCACTTCGACGCGCACCTGTGGGGGAACGTCTCAGGCGATGCAGCCTTCTTCGAACCCGAGTATCGGTCCCTTGTCCATTACAAAGGCAAGCGCTACATCTGGTTATCCGGTTGTACGGACGATAGCCCAGGTCTGACTTCGTGGGCTATCGGCAACAAGTACGGAGGGACATCAGAGGGCACCTGGCGTGACGCAGAAGATGGAATGCTTGGCGAGAACCCTGTGGCGCAGGGGTCGATCGACACCGTAGGAGCATTGGAACTTACGATCCCGCCCGGGAAGGAGGCGACGGCGTGGTTCTGGCTTGCCGTCGGAAAACGCTTCGACGACGGGAGGCGTCTACACGAGGAAATCGTCGAACGTGGCCCGGCATCACTCATTGATCGAACGTCACGGTACTGGTCGTACTGGTCACATCGACAATCCGAGCATCTTGAAGGACTCTCGAAGCCGGTTGCCGATCTGTACAGGCAGTCCCTGCTCGTCCTCAGAACGCAGATTGACGATGGTGGAGCGATTCTCGCCGCCAACGACTCCGACATCTTTCAGTTCGGGCGGGATACATACTCGTACATGTGGCCCCGCGATGGTGCGCTCGTGTCAATTGCACTCGACACGGCAGGGTACTCGTCACTGGCGCGCCGCTTTTATGAGTTTGCTTCCGAACTCATCACGCGCCACGGCTTCTTCCTTCACAAGTACAACCCGGACGGCTCAGCAGGTTCGTCATGGCACCCGTGGTCAAATCCGCAGGGAGATTTGCAGTACCCGATCCAGGAAGACGAGACAGCCCTCGTCCTCTACGGCCTCGACATCCACCTGCGGACAACGCTCGACACTGAGTTGGTCCGGCGGTTGTATGACGATTTCATTGCACCAGCGACGCGGTTTCTCCTCAGTTATCGTGATCCGATTACGTTGCTTCCACAGCCGTCGTACGATCTCTGGGAAGAACGCCGGGGAGTCATGGCATTCACCGTCGGGTCGGTCTGGGCGGGACTGCATGCAGGAGCGCGATTCGCTGACCTGTTCGCCGACGAAACGCTCGCGCAAGACTGTCGTGAGGCCGCCGATCGAATGCGCGAAGCCGTGATCGAGCGACTCTACGATCCAGCACTTGGCCGATTCGTCCGTCGGATCGTTACCGATGGTGACGGCATCATCGTCGAACGCGACACGATCCTCGACTCAAGTCTGGCCGGACTGCACATGTTTGGAATGTTAGACGCAAGCGACCCCCGCGTTGCCGCAACGATGGAGCAGATCGAACGCGACCTGTGGGTTAAGACGGATATCGGCGGCATCGCACGCTACACCGACGATTACTATCATCAGACGACACGCGACACTGCCACCGTTCCTGGGAACCCGTGGATCATCTGCACGCTCTGGCTCGCAGACTGGTACATCGCGAAAGCAGCGTCTCCGGCCGATCTCGAACGCGCAATGGAACTGATTGAGTGGGTCGTCGATCGCGCCCTTCCCAGTGGGACGCTACCGGAGCAGGTGCACCCGTACACCGGACAGCCGCTCTCCGTTTCACCGTTGACCTGGAGCCACGCGACATACGTTCAAACCGTGCGGAACTTTGTCAAACGACAGGATCAATTCGACCGATCCGGCTGGGACACGTTTCTGACGGATTGATGCATGATTCGACATGCATTACCCTGATGACTGGAGAGCAACACCATGCCAACACCAACGCACAGCCAGATTGGTGATCCGCTCGAATCGACGATTGCCTTTATGGAACCGTTCGTCTTCGATATTGTCGAGCGGATCGATATCGACGAGTTCACGACCGTTGACTTCGTCGAAGCACTGCAGTTGGACGAGTTATCGCGGCAGGCCTACCAGGACGCTGTCGAACGCTGGTCAGAGGGCGACGAAGCGGCGGCCCGGATGGTCATCCACGGGCAGGTCATCCCGACGCTCCTTCGACGCAGCGGCAAGGTCGACTGGATCGGCTACGCGCACGGCGTCGCCGACGACTTCGCCGTTCCAGCCTGGTGGCGCAAGCGGCCCGATGAATCTCCGGCTAATCAGCCGGGATCATCTCCGAACGATTAACCCCAACAGGCGACGACGTTGCTGGTCGAATCTCGACCAGGTTGCTGTGGAACGTCGACTGGTTGCCGAGATCGGCCAGGGCATCGGGCGTCACGAAGTTCACGTTGCGTCCATCGTCAGACAGTCGCGCCCACTGCCCCTTGACCGACACCAGGACGCCTTGCGGAACATCGTCCGTCACGACTGCCCGGAGTTGGCACCACCCGCGCTCATTCTCGACGATGACCTCATCGCCGTGATTGATGCCACGGTCGGATGCGTCTATCGGATTGATGTCGATCGATGGCGTTCCCTCCAACCGCATTAACTTAGGGATATTCGCGAGGCTGCTCGATACGAAATGATGGGCGGCGGCGGACATCAGCACCAGTTTCGAACCGCGCTCTACTCCGACGAACTCAGACGGCGGAACGTAGACCGGTAGCGGATCCTGGCCTAGTGCCGTCATTGCGTCGCTGTACAACTCCACCTTGCCGGACGGAGTTGGAAAGTCGAAATTCTCGAACGGAGTCGGACTGACGTTGTCGAAGTTGTACGGGACGGTTCCCTCGTCCATCAGCCGGTCGACGGTGAACCCTTCTAGCAGCGGATTGTCGGCCTTGGTTGCGTCGATAACCTCCTGGATGACCTCAATCGACTCCTGATGGAGCCACCAGTCGTCGTAGCCCATCGCCGTCGCCAGCGATCGCATCGTGTCCCAGTTGCTGCGTGACTCACCAAGTGGTTCGATCGCCGGGTGGTTGAACTGCAGGAACCGGTGCCCATAGCCCTTGTGAAGGTCCACCTGTTCAAGTTGCGATGTTGCCGGCAGAACGATGTCCGCGTACTGCGCCGTGTCGGTCATGAAGAGCTCGTGGACGACAGTGAACAGGTTGTCGCGTTTCAACCCTTCGATAATCAAGCCGGCGTTTGGCGTCGAGGCAACCGGATTCGCATTCAGGACATACAACGACCGAATCGGCGGATCGCTCACCTCGCCGTTCAGCGCCGCGCCGAGGCGAACCATGTTGACGATCCGTGGCACTGGTGGGCTTTCCTGCGCGTGGGAAATCGCAGCGCCATTCCATGCCACATAGTCGCTTGTGCTGTAAAAGAGGCCACCGCCCTTGACGCCGTACTGACCGACGATCGCTGGCAGGCAAAGCAGTGCTCGAACCGTTTGTCCGCCGTTGCCGTGGCGTTGGATACCGTCCGAAAACTTCAACAATGCTGGCGACGTCGAAGCGTAGCGGCGGGCCAGCGCGACAATTACATCACCCGCCACTCCAGTGATTTCAGTGACTCGTTCGACTGGATACTCCGTCGCCCGCTGGCGCAATTCCCGCCAACCGACGCTGTGTGCCTCGAGCCACGTCTCATCATGCAAGCCTTCGGAAAAGATGACATTCATCATGCCCAAGGCCAGTGCTCCGTCGGTCGCGGGTTTGGGCTGGATGTGCTCGTCAGCTGAACGGGCCGTTACTGTTCGGCGTGGATCGATGACGACGACGTACGCACCGGTTTTTTGCGCTTGACGCAGGAACGGCATGAAATGTGGACCGGTGCTTGCCGGATTATGTCCCCAGATAATAACGAGTTCGGAATGTTGAAGATCGCGGTAATCCGGAGCACGCTTCGCCCCAATCGTAGCCGCAACCGCCACTCCCGCGGCTGCGTCGCAAATCGAGCGCTCAAGGCCGCTGGCTCCCATTCGGTTGAACAACCGGGTCGTCGCGACGATGTTCTGAAGCAAACCGAGCGTGCCACTATACGAATACGGAAGGATTGCTGAGGCACCATCCTCCGCGATAATCGCCTTCCAGCGACCGGCGATTTCAGCGACGGCGTCGTCCCAACCGATCCGTTCCCACTCCCCGGAACCCTTCGGGCCAACACGCCGCATTGGATACTTGATCCGATCAGGATGGTAGACACGGTCGAGATAGGGCCGCACCTTCGCGCATAGCCAACCTTGGGTTATCGGATGCTCGCTGTCACCTTTGAATCCGACTGCGACACCATCGCGCACTTCGGTCCACGTTGCGCACGTATCAGGGCAATCATGAGGGCAAGCACCACGGACCATCGTCACGTCGCTGATTGTCATCGTCAATCCCGTCACTGAAGCAGCAGTATTTGGCTCGTTGTCTAGTGTACGCTCCCCCACAACACGGGCCAATCGGCTAGACTGGACGTAGCCGTCTGAGGTCGCAATCGAGGAGGGACAATCGCATGGTCTTGAAGAACCGTCCAGAAGCCGCCGATAGCGCGCTGGCTGCGTCGTTCCAGCAATCGCGCTCGCGAGTATTCGCTCGCCAGGGCATGGTCGCCACTGCCCATCCACTCGCAACCGCTGCAGGACTGGATGCGCTTCGACGTGGCGGCAATGCCATGGACGCTGCCATCGCGGCTGCGCTTGTTACAGGCGTCGTCTTGCCGGCAATGGCGGGCCTCGGAGCTGACGCATTCTATATTCACGCCGACGGCAAGACCGGCAAGGTCACTGCCCTGAATAGCTCCGGTATCGCACCACATGCGCTGTCGCGAGACTACTTCGTTTCACGCGGCTACGAGAAGATGCCGTTCTACGGACCTCACGCCCCGGGGATTCCCGGAGCTGTCGCTGGGTACTTTGATGCGATCAATCGCTTTTGCAAGCTCTCAGTCGACGATCTGTTCAGCGCGGCAATCTACTACGCCGAGAACGGATTCCCGCTGTCCGTCACCGGTTCGCGGACGATCAGTGCGTCCCAGGAAGAGATGGCGAAATACCCGACATCGGCTGCCATCTTCCTGAGGAACGGCAATGCGCTACAACCTGGCGAGATGCTGGTCCAGCGCGACGCCGCGCAATCGCTGCGGATCGTTGCTGAGGGTGGTCCGGAGGCGTTTTATCGCGGCGATTTGACGCATCGGATCGTTGACTCATTCCGAGGGCTTGGCAGCGAGATGACCGCAAACGATTTTGCCGATCATGCTGCCGATGTCTACGAACCGATTGCGACGGACTATCGTGGCTACACTGTTTACCAGACAACGCTGCCGACGCAGGGCCACATTGTTCTCGAAGAACTGAACATCATCGAGAACGCCGATCTCTCGGCGATGGGACCGAGTTCTGCTGACAGCATCCACTTGATGATCGAAGCCAAGAAGCGTGCGTTTGCCGACCGCAACGCGTACTCACGCGACCCCGAGTTTGGCCCGACACCACTGGATACGTTGATCTCCAAGGAATTCGCGCGAACTCGATACGAGACCATCGACATGGCCCGCGCAAGCGACGAGGTTGCTCCCGGAGCGATCCCTGAGATGGACGGCGACACGACCTATCTCTGCACCGCGGATGCCGAGGGCAACATGGTGTCGTTCATCCACTCGCTCTCGGCTGGTTTCGGGAGCCATGTCGTTGCCGGCGACACAGGCATCATGTTGAACAACCGCGCCGGTCGCGGGTTCAGCCTCGAAGAAGGACATCCAAACGTCATCGAAGGCGGAAAGAAGACCATTCACACGCTGAATTGCTTCGCGATCGCGAAGGACGGCAAAACGTTCCTCGTCGGTGGGACACCTGGCGGTGATCAGCAGCCACAATGGAATATGCAGATCATCTCCAACCTCATCGACTACGGGATGGACGTACAGGAAGCTGTCGAGGCTCCTCGATGGCAGGGATTCCCCGGATCAGATCCGATCAACCTGCCGAATCCATTCGAATTGCGCATCGAGTCACGTGTTGACGAAGGGGTGATCGAAGAACTCCGCCAGCGGGGCCACACCGTCAAGGTGCTGGGTCCGTACGCGGCTGGTGGTGCGGCGTTCCTGATCTCCCGCGATCCCGAGACCGGAATCCTTCAGGGCGGCGGCGATCCACGTTCTGAGGGCCTGGCACTCGGCTACTAACGACAAGCAGAAAGCTCGGTACTGGCGGAGATCGCCGGTACCGAGCTTTTTTGCGTGCGAAACGCTATCCCGTATATCGGCCGCTCAGCAATACATTGATGAGTCGACCGAACGCTTCAGGGCGATCCTCGGGGACGAAATGGTTGCTGTGTTCGAAGAGCTCGAAGTTTCCTTTGGGCAAGATACTCGCGATTTTCCGGCCAATCATCGTTTTGAATGTCGGATCGCGATCACCCCAGATCACCAAACCAGGACCGTCGAACGCTGCGATCGCATCGCGCCAGCGGCAGAATGCCTGCTCATCCATCCGCTCAGCTTCATCTCGGAATAATTGCAGAAGGACATCACTGAACCCATCAGTAAACGGATGCCAGTAGACATCCATGACTTCCGATGTCAGCCGTTGACGTTCAGCAACATACACGCGAAACGCCTCTCGCAGCATAAACTTCCGTGCCACGCGAAAAGCGGCTTCACCCAGTCCCGGCACACGCAACAGGCTGAACGGGCTGGGTCCCGAACCACTCCAGTCCTCGGCCCAGAAACTGGTGTTAGAAACAACAAGATGCGTCACCGCACCCGGATCGCGGGAAAGCAACTCCGCACCCACCAACGCACCGTAATCATGGACGACGAGCGCATACCGTTCGACTCCGAGGTCACTGAGGACGCGCTGAACGAACGACGCCTGCCCAATGGGCGATAAATCAGCTCCGTCCGGTCTGTCAGCAAAACCGAATCCGAGCAGGTCTGGCACGACGACCCGGTGACGATGACGAACGATCTGTGCCACGTCACGCCAGAGAAACGCCTGGGTTGGAATCCCGTGGAGAAAGACGACAGGATCACCCATTCCGGTATCGAGTACAAATGTTCGCAGGCCATCGATCGCCACGGGGGTGAGCTGCTGCAACCATTCCTGGGCCGCATCGCTCATCCTTACCATCAGGAGGGATCTTCCGGCTGGATTTCCTCGACGTGGGGCTGCTGAACTGGAGAATCAGGCTGTGCTGGCGGTGTCAACGGGGAACCGGATTCAGTCGTCAAACGCAAACCAGGTACGACCGCTGCGATCAGGTCCATTGGAAGCGGGAAGACGATCGTTGAGTTCTTTTCAGCAGCGATCTCTGTAAGGGTCTGCAAGTACCGCAACTGGATCGCGATAGGCTGCGTTGCGATGATGGCGGCCGCTGCCTGAAGTTGCTGCGATGCCTGAAACTCACCTTCAGCGTGAATGACTTTCGCTCGCTTCTCACGTTCCGCTTCAGCCTGACGTGCCATCGCTCGCTGCATGGACTGTGGCAACTCGACATCCTTGACCTCAACGACGCTGACTTTAACGCCCCACGGTTCGGTCTGCTCGTCGATGATCGTCTGCAGTTGCAAGTTGATGTTTTCGCGCTCTGACAGCAGTTGGTCCAGTTCAACCTGACCAAGCACGGACCGAAGCGTCGTCTGCGCAATCTGCGACGTGGCACGAAAATGA
>JBGSWU010000282.1:0-15684 GCA_041751795.1 Thermomicrobiales bacterium | reverse complement strand
TGTGTCTGTGGTGTTGGCTGCGGACGCGGGGCACGCTGCTGGCGAGGCTGGCGTGCTGGCGTGCCAGCGGGAGCCGAATCGTTGCGTGACACTGCCGGACGGGTTGGCGCGGGTCGTGGTGCTGCGGTCAGTGGCTGATATCCAGCCGGGCTGCGGTCGATGGCAGCCTGCGCGCCGGGCCATGGCAGGCGCGGGATGCGCTTGCCAACGCCACGCTCAAGTTGCCGCCACTTCGCACCGTCCTCGGGGCCGAGCAGCGTAATCGCCTGGCCCTTGCGGCCCATCCGGCCAGTTCGTCCAACCCGGTGGGTGAGCAGTTCCGGCGATTCCGGCAGATCGACGTTGATGACCAATGCGACCGTTGTGATGTCGAGCCCACGAGCGGCGACATTCGTTGCCAGAAGGATCTGGACGGCCCCGGAGCGGAAATCCTCCATGACCCGGTCACGGGCGTTCTGCGAGAGGTTGCCCTGCAACGCAGCAACTGGATATCCGTCGCGCTGGAGGATCTTCTCAAGTTTTTTGATGCCGTGCTTGGTGCGTCCGAAAACGATCGTCGAACCGTCGGGGCGGTTGTCGAGCAGGTCCCGCAGTGCGTCCTGTTTGTCGACGCCGTTCAGCTCATAGGCCGTATGTTCGATCGGCGCGCTGTCTTCCGGACGCGGATCGACCTTCACGTGGGCAGGGTTGCGGAGATGCTTGTGTGACGTTTCCGACACCCATTCCGGCACCGTTGCCGAGAAGAGCGCCGTTTGCCGCTCGCGTGGGGTTCGTCCGAGAATGCGTTCGACGTCGGGTGCGAAGCCACGGTCGAGCATCTCATCGGCCTCGTCGAGGACGAGGAAGCGGACGTTGCGCAGGTCGAGAGCGCCCTGCTGGAGCAGGTCGAGCACACGGCCCGGCGTTCCAACAACCACGTGCGCACCCTGTCGCAGGGCGGCGATCTGTGGTCCCGGTGTCCGGCCACCGAAGATGAGGGCGGTCTTGATACCGCGTCCCTCGGCAATAGCGTCGAAGACCCCGCCAACCTGGACGGCCAACTCACGCGTCGGAGTCAGTACCAGTACCTGGACGGCGCGCTGCTTCGGGTCGATTGTCTCGACGGCTGGAATGGCGAAGGCGAGCGTTTTGCCAGAGCCGGTCCTGGCCTGGCCGATAACGTCGCGTCCGGCCAGCAGTGCTGGCAGCGCCTGCGCCTGGATCGGCGTGGGCTCGGTGATGTTCATGCGATCCAGCGCCGACAGCGTTGTCGAGCGCAGGCTCAGATCAGTGAACGACGCAGTCGTTGCGTCGCGATTCAGTGTTGCAGTCAATTGGGCATACCTCAGGCGCAGCGGCAGGCAAAGTAAAACTGGGGAACCGAAGGCCGGCTAGTACGGCTCGACGACCCCCGCGCTGCGCGTGTCATGTAAAGGGGAAGATTGGCGTACTATCGCGCGGCGAACCCGCGCTATCCGTTGATACAAAGTGTACCACACCGCCAGATTTGCCAGGATTCACTGTCGAGCAACTACGTCTTGACAGCGTCGGAAATGGCCCGTACCGTCGCCATTCCATGGTATCAGCGAATGCGGGAGGGAGCAGAAACGATGACGCGACGGTTCGTCGTGACGGCAACAGGGGATTCACTCATCACGACCCGGATGCCGGAATATCGCGATCCAGCGTTCCAGGGAATGCTCAATCTGATTCGATCGTGTGACGTTGCGTTCACGAACATGGAGATGGTGCTCAGTAACTACCAGGGACACCCAGTCGTCGAATCCGGCGGCGGCAACCTTTCCGCGCATCCGCTTGTCGCGAGCGACCTGATGCAGATGGGCTTTAACCTCACCGCGTTCGCCAACAACCACACGATGAACTACGGCGAACATGGCTGCCTGACGACGATCGATACGCTGGCCGAGTACGGCTTCACCTGCGCCGGGGCTGGCCGAACGTTGGCCGACGCGCGCTTGCCGGTCTATCTCGAAACGCCAGCTGGTCGTGTCGGACTAATGGGGTGCGCGTCGTCATTTGCTCCTGGTCAGCGTGCGGGTGCACAAAAGCACGACACCCCCGGCAGGCCAGGGCTCAATCCCCAGCGATTCGACACCCTCTACATCGTTGACCAGGAACATTACGACGCTGTCCAACGGATCGCGGAGCGGACGGGCGTCGAAAAGCAGCGGCAGATGGGTATCGACATGGGCTTTCGCCAGCAGCCAAAGCGTGAGGGTGAACTTTCGTTCGCTGAACGCTCGTTCATGGTTGGCGATTCATTCGGTATCCGCACCGAGCCGCACGAGAAGGACCTCGATGGGAACGCCGAATCGGTGCGCGAAGCATCGATGGTGTCGCATCTGACACTGGCGAGCATCCATGCCCACGAGCAAGGGAAAGAGAAAGATCAGCCAGCAGACTTCCTGATCGAGTTTGCCCATGCGATGGTCGACGCTGGGGCCGACATGGTCATCGGCCATGGGCCGCATCTGTTGCGTGGGATGGAGATCTACAAGGGGAAGCCGATCTTCTACTCAGTTGGCAACTTCATCTTCCAGCCGGAACTGATGCGACGGATGCCAGCCGAGGATTACGACACCCTCGCCTGGGATCAATCGCTCCCGGCTGGTGTCATGCAGCGCGGGCTGATCTCGGAAAGCAAGGCTGGCTTTGGCCGCGACCGTCGCTACTGGGAAACGGTTCTCCCAATCTGCACCTTCGAAGACCGGATGCTGACCGAGATTCAACTGCATCCGATCACGCTCGGTGTCGATGGACCAGCCGTCGACCGTGGCACACCACGCCTGGCGACCGGTGAACTCGGCGGCGAGATCCTCGATTCATTCGTTCGGCTATCCCAGCCGTTCGGCGTGACGATCGAGGTGCGTGGCAATGTTGGGCACGTTGCGCTGTGAGTAGCGCTCGGATGGGCGATGCGATGCTGAGCATGTCAGAACTCAGCGACGAGCAGGCTGCCGGACTTCTCAAACATCAGGACGAGTTGCAGGCCGAAGCCCGGCAGATCGTCAACGATCTCGATCTGTTGACGCTCCTTGCTCAGGCTGGACAGGTAGCAGAGCATGGAAGTTCGACCTCGGGATTGATGGCGTGGGCCGACCTTGATTTTGGTGTGACCAGCCCGGGACTTGACCTCGTTCGCGCCTTCGAGATCATGCATCCATTGCTCACTCATCCACAGACGACAATGGTGCGCTACACGAACGAAATCGGCCCACGAAGTTTCTCCGGGTTACCACGGGACGATCGTCTGTTTTTCATGGTGTATTACGAACACACATCTGGAACAGTCTGGAAAATCGACATCGCATTCTGGCTGTTCCCGGAGCCGAGGGGTGAACGGGAGTACCACGCTCGAATTCGAGAGCGTCTGACTCCGGAAACTCGGTTGGTTATCCTCTGGATCAAGGAACTCTGGCATCGCTCTCCGGTGTATCCGGCGGCGGTTGGCAGTGTCGATATCTATGACGCTGTCCTGGAACATGGCGTGTGGACACCCGAGGACTTTGACCGCTACCTGGCAGAACGCGGGAAGCCAACGTTGAGTGAGGCGTCGCAGGCCGTTCGCAAAGCCCGCAATCTCTGATCCTTGAACGGTGGCTGGCAATGACGCACGGTGTCACGCTCCCCGGTTATAAGGAAGAAAGCCACGCACGACATCGAGAAACGCGACCTGCTCGTCAGCGGTGACGGAGTGACCGCTGTTCTCGAAGATGCGCAGGTCTGCGTGTGGAATGCGGGACGCGATCAACTCGGAAAACTCCGGCGCGCAAATCCAGTCGTGACGAGCGCCGACGACGAGTGTCGGAACGGTGATCGATTCGAGTTGGTCGGTCACGTCATAATCGTGGACGAACCGCTTGTGCCAGATGTTGGATGCGTCCGGTGAGTAAATCGACCGTTGCCGACTTGCTGTGGCTTTCTCCGGATCCCAGGTACGCGAATACATCGGCCCCATGATCTCGAAAAATCGGGCCATATCGTCCTCGTCGGCGAAGCCTCCGTCAAGCGCCCGGGCGACAGCGGCTTTCTGCTCGTCGTCGCCACGTTCCGCGACGATCTCACGAGCCCGCTCGACATACCCGCGGTTGGGTGTTGTCACCACGGCGATCAAATGTGAGACATTCTCGGGATAGCGTACGGCATAGGAAAGCGCGACCATTCCACCAAAGGAGATGCCGAGGACGACGATCTTCTCCATGCCGAGATGTTGGCGAAGCGCCTCCATGTCTTCGACGTAGTTGTCCATATGGTAGGTGTCAGGATTTCCGCGCGCTGACCGACCCTGGCCGCGGTGGTCGAAGTAGACAAGTTGCATCCGGTCGGCCAGCGGAGACAGACCTGTCTTGAAGCCGGAATGGTCACCGCCAGGCCCTCCGTGTATCAGGAAGGCAACCGGACGCTCGACCATCCGATTCGGTTTGGCGGCAAGGCCGACGCCCTCGATGTCGAAGAAGATCTGGGTGTCGCGGATAGTCGCCAGCACGCACGGTCTCCATTTCTAGGAATGAGACGACGATGGCGTGACACCACGATGGGGTCGCCACTCCGTCGCAAAAATCGTTGGTCTACGGCCGCAGGCGAGGGTCCAGCAGTTCGCGAAGGCCGTCGCCAAGCAGATTGAGTGACAGAACGACGATCATGATCGTCGCTCCGGGGAAGATAGCCATGTGTGGCGACTCTCGCAGGTAATTGCGCGCGTCGGAGAGCATTGATCCCCACTCAGGCGTCGGCGGTTGCGCGCCGAGACCGAGGAAACTCAGACCAGCCGCCGCGAGAATGGCGATACCGACCGCCAGTGTTCCAAGAACAATCACCGTTGAGACGACGTTCGGCAGGACGTGCCGGCCAATGATCCTCCATGACCTGGCTCCAACGGCTCGCGCCGCGACGACGTATTCCTCTTCCTTGACCGATAGCGTTGCCCCGCGAACGGTTCGGACGAAGGCTGGGACGAACTCGATACCGACGGCGATCATCACGTTGTTGATACTCGGCCCGAGAATCGCCACGATCACCAGGGCCAGGAGGATACCGGGGAACGCAAGCAGGACATCGATTGCTCGCATGATGACGGCATCAATCCAGCCGCCGACATACCCCGCGATCATGCCCAGCAACGTGCCTGCTGCTGCACCGATGACAACGGCGAGAATGCCGACCCGCAGCGACACGCGCCCACCATATAGCACTCTGCTGAAGGTATCGCGACCGACTTCGTCGGTCCCCATGATGTGCTCGCTACTTGGTCCCAGTCTTCGGGCGTCAATGATCGCGTTCGGATCGTATGGAGCAAATATCGGAGCGAAGATCGTGATGACGAGAACGATAGCCAGCAACCCCCCGCCGACCATCACCCCATATTGACGACGCATCCGCCGTGCGAGGTTGCGCCCACGGGAGCGTCGCCCCCGCAATTGCAATGGAGCGGCGGCAGGGGAACTGATGCCTTCGTGTGCTTCATGAACCTGCACCATGTTACTGATTCTTAATTCGTGGATCGATGAACCCATACAGGACATCGACGATCAAATTGACGCCAACGTAGATCAGTGCGGCTACCAGGACGATCCCCTGAATCTGCGGCAGGTCCCGCGCATTGATCGATGTTACTGCGAAGCGACCGAGTCCGGGTCGGGCGAAGACTGACTCGACAATGACGGCGCCCGCCATTAGTCCGCCGAACTGTAACCCGATAATCGTGATGATCGGAATCAGCCCGTTCTTGAGGACATGCACTGTCATCACCGTTCGTGCCGCCAGCCCTTTGGCGTACGCGGTACGGACGTAATCCTTCCGCAGTTCCTCCAGGAGTGCCGAGCGTGTGATACGGGCCAGCACCGCCGCAGCGGGTGCTGCCAACGCTAGGGACGGCAGGATGAGCGGCTTGATTCCGGACCCACTGGTGACCGGCAACCAATCGAGTTGCAACGAGAAAATCAGGATAAGGATCAGACTGGAAAAAAACGTCGGCGTTGATATACCGACGAGGACAAGCCCCATCGATAGGAAATCGACCACTTTGTGGCTGGCAGTAGCGGCGAGAATCCCGACGGATACACCAACGATCGTCGCGATGAAGACGGCAGCGGCCGTCAGTTTCATCGTCGATGGAAGGTAGAGCCAGATTTCAGAGAGGACTGGTTGCCGGCTGCGGATCGACGTTCCCAGATCGCCCTGGACGGCGTTCCAAAGGAAATCACCGTACTGGACGATGAGTGGCCGATCGAGACCTAGTTGATTTCGGATGCGCTCGATGTCTTCGCCGGTCGCCTGCGTCCCAAGCATGACTGCGACCGGGTCGCCCGGCACAAGATGCGTCATCGCGAACGTCAGGATTGTAATCCCGATGAGCACGGGAATTAGTTGAACGATTCGCTTCAGGATAAAGAGTCCCACCCTGCTTGCCTCCTCAGTGATCCGCGGATTCATCCCAGGCGGCGCGGCTCGCCGCGCCGCCTGGGGCGTTCACTACAGATCGGTGATATAGGCTTCGAACAGGTGCAGGTGGCCATCCGGATGGACGGTGTGCCCGGCGATCCGCTTGTCGAGACCGTATGTTGTCGATGCAGCCCAGAGCGGAATCCAGAGCGCGTTGTCAACGATGTGTTTCTGGATGTTCTCGTAGATGACCAGGCGTGCGTCCTCGTCGATTTCTTTTCGAGACGCATCGATCATCTCATCAAGATC
Organism: Thermomicrobiales bacterium; assembly: GCA_041751795.1. Lineage (GTDB taxonomy): Bacteria > Chloroflexota > Chloroflexia > Thermomicrobiales > CFX8 > JBBECJ01. Next base: position 8,994 of record JBGSWU010000282.1, on the reverse strand, counting down.
CGGGTTGCCATACTGGCTCAACGTCAGGCCCGATCCGATGTTGTCCGAATGGAACCACAACTGGACGATATCCGGACTGGCATAGGCGTAGCCAATGACGCTTACCTGGTAGTTACCAGCCTTCAGGTCGGCGAGCAACGTCGTGAACTCAAATGACTGGATCTTCATATCGATCCCGATCTCTTTGAGTTGTGATTGCAACACGAGCGTCGCTTTGTTGGCGGGCTCGTTTCCACTGTGAACGATGGTGAAGGCAAACTGCTCGCCGTCCTTCATCAGCTTGCCGTCGTCGAGTTCCCATCCGGCGAGCGCGAACTCTTCCATCGCCTTGTCCGGATCGTGCTTGTAGGCGTAGTCGACGATGCCGGGCCAGTATCCCCAGATCGATTCTGGAAGTGGCCCGTAGAGCACCTTGCCGTACCCTTCAAGGCCGGTTTCAAGGAGTGGTTCGCGTTCGACGGCGTAGTTCATCGCTTTCCGTACGTGGAGATCGTCGAACGGTGCTTTCGTGACGTTGAACTCTATGAAGGAAGCACCCGGTCGGAAGAACTCGATCGTCTCGTATTCGCCAGTGTCTATGATCCGTTGAATGTCTGGTTGTGGGATCTCTATCTGATCGACTTCGCCGGTTTCGAAGGCTGTCACCAGCGTTTGCGCTTCCGGCAGGAAGCGAAAAACCAGCTTCTCGATGTAGGTTGGACCCTCGTGGGCGAAAGTCGGACTCCAGTTGTAATCGGGGTTGCGCTCGGCGACGATCTGGTTCGCTGCCTGCCATTCGACGAACTTCCAAGGGCCGGTGCCAACCGGGTTCCGGCCGTATTGCTCACCAGCGGCCTCGGCTGCTTCGGCATTAATGACGCTGGTCAGTGGGTGCGCCATGTTGTCGAGGAAGATCGCGAATACCTCGGTGTGCGCGAACTCGACCGTCAACGGATCAATGACGGTAACCGTATCGATTGGGCCCAACTGTCCGATGGTGACCGCGGACACGGTCTCCGGATCGAGAGCACGGTCGTAACAGGCCTTGACGGCTGCGGCATCGCATATAGCGCCGTCGTGGAAGAGAATCCCGTCCTGGAGCGTGAAAGTCCAGATGATTCCATCGTCTGAGACTTCGTAGCTTTCAGCGAGTCCGGGGTTGAGGGCGTTATCCATATCCTTAGCGACGAGCGTATCGCCGAGATACCGGAGTGCGACACCGGCGACGTACGCGCCGGACTTGTGGGCATCGAGTGTGTCAGGTTCCTGAGCGAGCACCAGTGTCCAGGTCCCCCCGACTTCTGCTTCGCCTTCGGGTGCCGATGGAGCCTCGGTCGGACTTCCTGCCGGGGTCGTCGCTTGCGACCCTCCAGTCGCCGCTGTCGCGCTCGGCGCACCCGCAGCAGTGGTTGACGTCGGGTCGGCGGCGTCATCGTCGCCGCCGCATGCGGCGAGAAGCGACGCTCCAACGATCATGCCGCCGCCCAGCGTTCCAGCCCGTGCCAGCATCGAACGACGCGACAACCGAGCCTTCAAAACGTTGGCCAGGGTGTGTTCGGACGTACCGTTGTGTAGCACTATGTCTCTCCTCCACCTCTAGGACATTCTTCGTGGATCTGTGTTGTGCAACGGTCGTGAGGATCGCTCAGACGCCGCGACACATGGTCGGGCTTGTCACGAAGCATGCACAACGCCGCAGGACGAACGCGTTTCTCGAACACGTGGCTCGTCATGCGTGCTGCGGCACATCATGCACACGTGCGGAGAAACACCGGACCATCGTTTGAGACAGCGATCGATATGTTCGTTGTCATTGCGGATACATTGTAATTCTGAGCTATTACATGCCGAATCTCGCGAACGGCCAGTGTGTCGCGACGGTAGCATGGGCGTATTGTCGTGTCAACGTTCCATGCTGGCAATCCCTTGTCTTGTGATGCGACTCACATGAGGCACTCGTCACAGGAGTAATTCACAGGTTGGAGGACGAGGATTACGAAGGATGGCTTGGTTCAGTTTGCGTCTAGTCTACTGCTCAACTACCCTTATGTTGAAAGGGTAATGTTTGTGTCTCGAAGCCCCATCGTATCGGCCAGTAGTCAGATGTTGACAGAGGATATTGCCTGGGCTGCACTTGACGCGGTTCCAGACCACTTATCCGTTCTCGATGAGATGGGTACGACCGTCTTCGTCAATGCTGCCTGGCGACGGTTTGCACGCGACAATGGCTGGGCCGAGCCGAACCCAGGGCTGGGATGGAACTACCTGGCAGTCTGCGAGGCGGCAGCGGCTGATGGGATCGCCGAGGCGGGACGCGTGGCTGCAGAGTTACGTGAGCTCTTGTCCAATCCGGTCGCAACCGCATGCTCCGAAGACATGCCGCACGAGTCTGGTTCCCACGGTGAGCTGTACCCGTGCCATAGTCCGGTCGAGCAGCGCTGGTTCCGGGTTTCGATCCATCGTCTTGACGTTCCTGGTCCGCTACGCGTGCTTGTTCGACACGACAACGTGACAGCGCAGCAACTTGCTGCTGTCGCGGAAGCGCAGGCCCGCGCTTCGGCTGCGCTGGCGGAACGCCAGTATCGCCAGATCTTTGTCGCAGGTGGCGACCCGGTTTTCATTACCGACGACACAGGAATAATTCTCGATGCGAACCCGTCGGCATGTTTGGCCTGCGCGATGCCGCTACCGATCCTTCACGGCCGCCGCCTTGATGACCTCCTCGATCCTTCAGAGTCGACTGTCTTCGATGCGCGGCAGGTCCTCGCCGAATCCGCCATCGATTCCACGGATGGCTGGCGAGGCGAACTCCGGCTACGTTCAAGCACTGGCGATGTCGTGCCAATCGAGGCAGTTGTAACCACGGTGGCTTCTGGTGATGGCAGGCTCGTGATCTGGGTCATGCGTGACATGTCGACGCAACATAAAGTCGCTCAGATGCAGCGTGACTTCGTCGGCCTGGTGAGTCACGAATTGAAAGGGCCGCTGACGGGACTCAAGGGGTTCGCGCAGCTGCTAGCGCGCCGCGAGCGGTACAACCCCAAATGGGTCGAAGCGATCCTCGAACAAAGCCGTAATCTGGATCGCCTGATCGATGACCTGCTGGACGCGACAAGAGCCGAGACCGGTCAGTTGCGCGTTACCAGGGAGCGCGTCGATCTCAGTTCGCTCGTCCATGGAGTCGTCGAACAGGTATCGATGTCAGCAGATCAGCACGAACTCGCGGTCTTCCTCCCTGACGATCCGGTCATCGGGTCGTTCGATCCGGCACGGATCAACCAGGTGATGCTGAACCTGCTGACCAACGCGATGAAGTACTCGCCTGATGGTGGCAGGATCGACGTTCGGCTCGAAATGAGGGACGGGATCGTGTCGATCGGAGTCAGCGATCAGGGTGTTGGCATTGCGCCTGATCTCCTGCCTCAACTCTTCGACCGCTACTATCGCGTTCCGGGGCAGGTGCGAGATCGCGTTGCGGGTCTGGGTATCGGGCTGTATCTGAGCCAGGCGATTGCCGAAGCGCATGGTGGCACGATCGCCGTTTCGTCGGAACTCGGGAGTGGCAGCACGTTTACTGTCCAGATGCCGATTGATGATTCCCTGCGATAAACCAGCGTACTTCTGATCTGGTTCGCTGACTCTCGACGGTATGAGTCCATCCTTGTTGATCGATCAGGCGCGTCAGCGGCTGCGATCGGGTAGCATGCGCGCGTACAACGTCGGACAGCCGATCAGCCGAAAGGACGCACAACCAATGAGCGCAGCATCCAGTGACACCCGTGACCTTGTTCTTGCCAATCTCTCCTGGCCGGAAGTCGATGAAATCCGTGAACAGGTTGAGGTCGTCCTGTTACCGGTCGGTTCGAACGAGCAGCACGGCCCGAACCTTTCCCTGTCGATGGATATCAGCGCGGCATACGAGTTCTGCCGCCGCGCAACGGAGATGGCGTATCCGCGGTTGATGGTGGCACCCGCCATGCCGTGGGGCGTGTCGTTCCATCATATGAACTTCCCGGGTACGATCACGTTGACACCAGAGACGTTCATCCAGGTGTTGACCGAGGTCGTCTCCTCGCTGCACGCGCATGGCTTTGAGCGCTTCATGATCGTCAATGGCCATGGTGGGAACATCCCGGCGATGAACGTCGCAATCGTCCGCATTCAGGAAGAGGTCAACCCAGCCTTCATCGGAGCGGCCAGTTACTTCGGTTTCGCTGATAAAGGATTGGCCGAGAAGCACGGGATGACCGGCATCACCGGTCATGCTTGTGAAATGGAGACTTCGGTCGCCAAGGCTCTGATCCCGTCGGTCGTCAAAACCGATGCGCTGGCAGCCGGAGACATGACCGACCTGACCTACGAGTTCCGCAAGACGCTCCAGGGGTACGGAGTCAGCGTCCCGTATCGCTTCGACGAGTACACCCGTAACGGCTGTCTCGGCGATGCGCGCAAGGCGACCGTCGAGTACGGCAACGACATCATCGACTCGGCGCTGCGAAATTTCGTTGCGTTCACTGAGGAGTTGAAGGACTGGTCGTCGGGTGAGGACGAGTAGCCAGCGAAGCGCAGACTGCCCCAGGGAATCCGCGACAGGCAGGCGATCACATTGAAGGTGAGCATTTGACATGAGTGCAATCAATGCGGCAAGCGTTACGACTCTTGAAGAGATCTGCGATGCATTCAACCGCCACGATCTGGACGCCATTATGTCGTACTTTCTTGATGACTGTGTACTCGAGACGCCGCGCGGACCGGAGCGATGGGGTAGTCGCTTCGAGGGCCGGGAGGCAGTTCGCCAGGGGCTTGCGGCACGATTCACCGGAATCCCGGACGTCCATTATGGGGACGACACGCACTTCGTCGCCGGTGATCGCGGGGTCTCGGAGTGGACATTGACTGGTACGACGACTGCAGGCGAGCGGATTGACGTGCGGGGTTGCGATCTGTGGACGTTCGAAGGTGACAAGGTGAAACGTAAAGACTCGTACTGGAAGATTGTCGTATGAGTGGACTTGACAATATCACCGAGCTACGGCCTGTGCGCGAAAGCACGGGGCGCTGGCCGGCAGGACACCGCTCGGCGTTGATCGTCAGCATCGATGTCGATGGCACCTACGGCGAGGCGAACCATCGCGGGGCCGACGACTACTACTGGCGCTCGCAGACCGAATACGACCTGCAGGCAGGTGTCCCTCGGCTGCTCGATCTACTGGCCGACCGTGCCGTGCCGTCGACGTTCTGCTGGGTCGGGCGCTGCGTCGAGGATCGCCCGGATCTCGTGGAGCGCGCGCACGCCGATGGACATGAGAGTTCGATCCACTCTTGGAACCACCGCTACTACACGTCGATGTCGTTCGAGGAGCAACTTGAGGACGCCACGAAAACGATCGAGACGATCGAGCGGGTGACTGGCGTCCGCCCGCTCGGCCACAAGACCCCGGCCTGGCGTTACAACGACGAGACCAGCCGGGTGATGCAGCAGCTCGGGCTGCTCTGGCAGATGGACAAGGCTCGTGACGATCTGCCGTGGGTCGAGCGGCCCGATCCGGCAGGCACGCCACTCGTCCAGCTTCCGCCGTCACGTTTTTACGATGACTACACCTACTTCGTGGATTGGACGGTCAACCCGCGCCATGCGGCGGAGTTCTGGCGCGATGATCTGGATGTCCTGCGCGACGAGGGCAAGCTGATGTGCCTCACGCTGCACCCGTGGGTCAGCGGGCGGCCCGGGCCATCCCGCGCACTCGCCAACCTGCTCGACTACGCGATCGAGGTCGGCGACATCTGGATCGCCCGTGCTGACCACGTCGCCCAGTGGTGGCGTGATCAGCACGGGGAGTAGGCCCATGTGTCAGGTTGCCGAGCGGGTTAACTAAACGCAACCGATGCTATGCCGAAGGGCAGGAAAATCAGGAAGAGGATGATGCCGGTGGCAATCGCCGCGATGATGCCGACGGCGATGGCGCGGCCAGTCGAGATGTCGAGCGCCTGACGAATCGCGATGATCGCGGTGACGAGCGCCCAGATTCCGCCAACGAACGCGATCAGACTGCCGAGGATCGGGATCAGCAGGAAAATCGACAGGATGCCGGGTGTCTGGGCAAAGCCAATGCTGCGCAGCAGTTGGCCGATCGTGGCTGACGTGTTCTCGCCCGGCAGTACTTTCGTGCCGATGAAGTAGGCGACGACTGAGAACAACGCCCAGCCGACGACGGCGCTGATCAATCCTCCGATGAGGCCGAGTGCGCCATTGTCAACGATCTGCCCGATGCCGCTGGCAATCGCAACGATGACGACGACGATCAACGCCTGCTGCGTCGCGCTCTCGTCGTGTTCAATCTCCTCGTAGGTCGGAACATCGAGTCTCGCGACGCCGATCATTCGGTCGACGATCGAGTTTGTTCCCATGCTCTGCACGCGTTCTTCCCCCAAACATGCTTCAACATTCCGGTGAGCAGACGTTGCTCATCAGGACCATGATGATCTCGAACGAGCAGTCTGTCGAGAGTTCCATCGTCCGTATTGATGCGATGAACGAAAAGCAGCATCTGAAGCATGCTACGTGCCGGTGTCTTCGAAGTGACGGTTGGTTTGTAGGTCCGGCGAATCAGCTGTGGAGGATACATCTGACGTACCATGATGATGTTATTGGTGCGGGATGGCGAGGAGACGATCAGGTGGAGAACTGGAAGCATCAGTCGCCGGTTGGCGACATCATCTTTGTCAACGGTCGAGTCATTACTGGCGACATGGTCTCGCCGCCGGGAAATACCGGCGTCGCGATTCGAGCCGGAAAGGTTGCGGCTGTTGGGAGCGACGAGGACGTGCTTGCCTGGCGCGGCAAGGGCGTTGAAGTCGTCGACCTGAAGGGCCGGGCAATTGCGCCGGGGTTAAACGACGCGCACTGCCACCCGATGTACGTCGGGTTCTCGCTCTCCGAAGTGAACGCGACGACACCGCCGAATGTGTCGGTCGCCGACATCGTCGGGCGGATTCAGGTGCGAGTGGCCGATACGCCGCCGGACCAGTGGGTGCTTGCGCGGGGATACGATCAGGCGAGGCTGGCCGAGCAGCGTCACCCAAACCGGCATGACCTGGATCCGATCTCTCCGAACAATCCGGTGCTCGTTGTTCGCGCCTGCGGCCATATTGCTGCGGCAAACTCGATCGCCTTACGGTTGGCCGGAATCGATCGCAACACTCCCGATCCCGAGGGAGGGACGATCGATCGCGACGAGCATGGAGAGCCGACCGGCGTTGTCCGCGAGACGGCACAGACGATGGTGCGCAACGCGATTCCGAAGCGATCGGTCGAGCAGATCAAGGCCGCGATCGTCGCAGCAGGCGAAGACTATCTGACGAAGGGTGTCACGAGCTTTGCCGAAGCCGGAATCTACCGCGCTGAGGAACTGCAGGCATATAGCGAGTTGCGACGCGAGGGGAAACTGCCGGTCCGGACGTATTTGATGATGATGATCGACCAGACGCTCGATAATCTGATCGCTCTCGGTATCAAGACCGGGTTCGGTGACGAGTGGCTACGTATCGGCCCAGCGAAGTTCTTCCTCGACGGCTCGATCGGTGGGCGGACGGCGCGCATGTCGAAGCCCTACGAGGGGGAAACCGAAAACGTCGGACTCTGGATGGACGAGGACATCGACGCGGTCAAGGCGCGCTTCATCCGTGCGCACAAGGCTGGCTTCCAGTGCTGCGCGCACGCGATTGGCGATGCTGCCATCACACTGTTGCTGGATGCGTACGAGGAAGCACTCGCCGAGCAGCCGCGTGCCGACCATCGTCACCGAATCGAGCATTGCTCGATCATCGACTACGAGATGGTCCAGCGGATCAAGCGCGTTGGCGCGGTGCCGATCCCTGGTACGACCTTCCTCTACGCATTCAAGAATGCCTACATCCAGAACCTCGGCTGGGAGCGGATTCGCTACGCCTACGGCATGAACACGTTCTACGAGCACGGCATCGTTGCCGCAGCCTCGACCGATGCTCCGGTGGTCGGCACCAGCGCGACGCTCGGCCTGCAGACGATGATGACGCGTCGTTCGGAGGAGGGTGATGTCATCTGGGAGGAAGAGCGGGTGACGCTCGACGAGGCAGTTCGTGCGTACACGCACAACGGCGCGTATGCCTCCTTTGAAGAGAACATCAAGGGTCGCCTCGCGCCGGGGATGCTCGGTGACGCCGTCGTTTTCGAGACGGACATTACCCAGGTTGAGCCCGACGCTGTTGGGGCAGTTCAGGTTGACATGACGGTCGCCGATGGACGTGTCGTCTACCAACGCTAGCCAGGCGTACTACCTCGCTCCCGTACCGACGGCAACGATGAATCACCCTCCTGACATTCAGGAGGGTGATTTCGCTTGATCAGGTTATTGACGTTCGTTGCGCTGTAGCCAGAGTAATACCTCTGTAAGGCAATCGGCCTCCCACCTCTCTACGATGGGTTCAGATGATGCCGGGCATTCGAGCCGTTTACCCGAGGATGATGTCGAAGGGGGGCAAGTCGTCGCGTCATCGAACCGGTGTCACAGTTGAATCGCACAACGGTAAGGAGATCGAGAAGATGCATTGGCGAGCCCTGAGAATGACGATCATCACGATGCTTGTGATGTTACCGGTTCTCCTTGCAACCGGGACGGCGTCGGCCCAGAACACGAGCGTCGCAACCTATGAAGTAACGCTCCAGAACCTTACAAGCGGCCAGCCGTTTTCCCCGCCGGTTGCGGCAACCCACGACGAGAACGTGCGGATGTTCGAGGTGGGTCAACTCGCCTCCGACGAACTCGCGGCGATCGCCCAGGATGGCAACCAGGTACCGATGTTCGACCTCGTCGATGGGTTGGACCAGGTTACTGATGCCGTGAATGTCGGGCGGCCGCTGACACCGAACGGTGTTGAAGCGATGGTCGATGGGATGACCTTTACGGATACGGTGACGTTCGAGATTACGGCGATGCAGGGCGACGTTCTGTCGCTTGCCACGATGCTGATCTGCAC
>JBGSWU010000281.1:0-15830 GCA_041751795.1 Thermomicrobiales bacterium | reverse complement strand
GGTGTCCCGCACACCCCCCGGTTCCCGAATCCCGATTCCCGTACGTGGTTCTTGACCTCGGTTGACGCCCCTGATTCAATTCATGGCAACAACCGAACGCTCCGGGGGAGCGACGGGGGCTTGGGGAGCCAGGCTGAGAGGGTGACCGATCCGTCACCGACCGTTGGACCTGACCTGGGTAATGCCAGCGTAGGAATGTCTGCACTCGCGCTATTGCGCGTGACCACTTGGGCAGGACAGGCGCTGGGAGTCGTTGACGAGCCCGCGCTTTTTTTATTGAGTTGCGTCGCTCATCCACTCCCAGTTCCAGATATGATCCGGTGTAGACAGCGGCAATCGTGCTGCCAGCGACCTCTCCATCCCGCCGCTCCAGATGAAATCTGGGACGATGGCAACGGCATTTCCTGCGAACACAATCACTATGGACACAGCGCAGGTCGCAGTGCGTGGCGTCTCGATGACCTTTGATGAGGTCGACGCGATTCGTGACGTCGATCTCATCGTCGGGCGCGGCGAACTCGTCGCGCTGGTCGGGCCGTCGGGTTGTGGAAAAAGCACGCTACTCGCGGCGATCGCCGGATTGCTTCAGCCGGATGTCGGCGAAATCTGGCTGGATGGCGCACCCGCGTCGAATCGGCTTGGTCGCGTTGCCCTGATGCCGCAGCGTGATGCGTTGCTGCCGTGGAGATCGGTCCTCGATAACGTCGTTCTTGGACTTGAGGTGGCGGGGACAGACAAACGCAGTGCGCGTGACCGGGCGCAAGCGCTGTTGCCGCGCTTTGGGCTGGCTGGGTTTGGCGATCACTATCCATCCGCCTTGTCCGGCGGAATGCGCCAGCGCGCGGCCTTCCTGCGGACTGTCCTCACCGAACGCGAAGTGCTGCTGCTCGATGAGCCGTTCGGAGCGCTTGACGCATTGACACGCCGGTCGATGCAGGAGTGGCTGCTCGATCTCTGGGACGAGTTGGGCCAGGCGATTCTGATGGTGACCCATGATGTAGAAGAAGCGTTACTGCTCGCCGATCGTGTCGTCGTGATGACGGCGCGGCCTGGGCGGATCAAGCTCGTTGAGGAAGTTCGCCTGCCGAGACCGCGCACACCAGCGATGATCAGTGACCCGGAGTTTGTGGCCCAGAAGGCGACCCTACTGGAAACGCTGCACGACGAAGTCGCGCTGGCAGGGAGTGGGGCATGACTGGATTGACGCGCCGTCGCCCCGTCGCTGATGTCAAACGCGAACGCCCAGTCTCACCACGTCGCCTGCCTGAGTTGTCCATTATGGTTGGCTGGCTGGTTCCGGTGCTGGCGCTGGCGCTGGGGCTGCTGGCCTGGGAGGTGATCGTCCGACTGCGGGACACGCCGACGTGGTTCATTCCGAAGCCCACCGAGATTGGCCGTGAACTGGTCGACTCTCGCGCGCTGATCTGGGGGCATACCTGGACGACGCTCCAGGAGATGCTGCTTGGCCTGACGCTCGCGTTCCTCCTCGGTATCTTGCTAGCGGTGACGATTGCGTCGTCACGTCTTGCAGATCGTGCGATCTATCCGGCTCTGGTTGCCAGCCAGGCGGTTCCAATCATCGCGCTCGCGCCAATTCTGCTGATCTGGTTCGGCTATGGGATGACACCGAAGGTAATCGTCGTCGTTCTCACCTGCTTCTTCCCGATTGTCGTCTCGATGGTCGACGGACTGCGCGCCGCAGATGCTGACGCCCTCGCGCTTCTGCGTTCGATGGGTGCCAACCGTTGGCAGGTGATGCGCATCGTCCGGATTCCAGCCGCGCTGCCATCCCTCTTTTCCGGGACTCGAATCGCCGCAGCCTGGTCGGTGATCGGTGCGCTGGTTGGAGAGTGGGTCGGCGCATCGAGCGGCCTGGGCTATCTGATGACCCGGTCGGCCTCCCAGTTCCAGACGCCGCGCCTATATGCCGCCGTCTTCGTTGCCGCAGCGCTCGGCATTACTCTCTTCGCGCTCGTCGCGTTGGCCGAACGAATCGCGCTTCCGTGGCGGAAATTGGAGCGGCAGAGTGGGTGAACGTGACGATGAGCAGCCCTGTCTGTGCCGCCGTCCTCCGCCTGGCGCATGCTCGGCAGCATGAGATCACGGAGTGGCGATGTTCCTGGACTGTTCGAATGCAAGGGGATATGAGGAGTTGAAAAAGATGAAACGCACGAAAAGACCGCTACGGCTGATCGCGCTGCTCGTCGTGGCGATGATGCTGATGTCCATCGTCGCGGCCTGTGGCGATGATAAAGAAGACGAGCCGGCAGCCACGGTACCGACTGGTGGTGGGTCAGCAGCCACGGCAACGACCGCTGCAAGCCCGGCCAGTGAATCCAGCCCGGTGACAAGCAGCACTGGTGAGACGATCAAGATCTCGCTCGCGCTCGACTGGTATCCGTGGGGCAACCATACCGGTATCTTCATGGCGCTAGAGAACGGCTTCTTCGAGGACGAAGGCCTCTCGGTCGACATTCAGGTCCCGGCTGACCCGACGACGGCGCTGCAACTCGTCGCAACCGGCGACGACGACTTCACGATCTCGTATCAGGCCGATGTCCTGTATGCCCGTTCACAGGGGTTGGAGATCCAGTCGGTTGCGGCCCTCGTCCAGCACCCGCTGAACACGATCATGGCCCTCGAATCGTCCGAGATCAGCGATCCAGCAGACCTGGAAGGCAAGACGGTTGGTGTGACCGGCGTCCCAAGCGACGAAGCGATGCTCGGTGCGATTCTTGAGGATGTAGGATTGTCACTCGACGATGTCGAAGTCGTGAACGTCGGATTCGATCTGATGCCCTCACTGCTGGGTGGTAGTGTCGACGCGATCATCGGTGGCTACTACGTCCACGAATCGATTCTCGCTGAGCAGCAGGGGAGTCCGGTCGTCGCGATGAATGTCGCGGACCACGGCGTGCCGGATTACTACGAACTGTTGCTGGTGACTGGCGACGCCTTTGCAGAGAAGAACCCTGCCGCGGTCGAAGCGTTCATCCGTGCCCTCCAGCGTGGTTACGAGGCCGCCGCAGCCGATACCACCGCAGCGGTCGATGCGTTGATGGCTGCCTACCCGGAAACCGCGGAAGAGGTCGAACGGCAGGGCATCGAGTTGATCGTCCCGCTCTGGACCGACGAAGGCACCGTTGCCTGGGGAACGCAGACTGAGGAGCGCTGGACTACGTACCACGACTGGCTGCGTGAAACCGGGTTGCTGGAAGAGGATGTCGACGTCAACGACGCCTTCACGAACGAGTTTGTGGGACGCGCCCAGCCGTAATGCTGTTCGACGCCGCAACACGGCGTCACGCCGGGTCGCCCGTGTTGGGCCATTCTGGTGGCAACCAGGACGAGGCCGCGGCCATCGCCCCTACGCGGGGTAGACGGACTAACGCATCCCCCGCACGTTCTCGTGCGGGGGATTGCTATACCTGCGCGATCGTCTTCGGTGGAGTGAGAACGCTGATTTCCAGTAACGGCTCGGTCCAAGGCTCAATTTCGACCAGCGCGTGTTGCCCGACGCAACCTTGCGCGAGCGACGATGTGCCTGCGTCGAGGGTCAGGGTGTTTGGATTGCCGTGGACACAGATACTGTCAGGATCGGCTGGATCAAGCGGGTCGTACCACGCTCCGGTTGAAATCTGGACAACTGATGGGCGCAGATCATCGCTGACGATGACGCCGGCGAGGAATGCACCGCGATCGTTGAAGACGCGAACGACATCGCCGTCGGCAAGTCCACGCTGTCGAGCATCGTCCGGTCCGATGCGGAGCGGTTCTCGCCCCTGAATTTTCGATGCCTGGCTGAACTCACCGACATCGAGTTGGCTGTGCAACCGTGTTTTGGGGTTGTTGGCGATTAGAAGCAACGGAAAACGTTCGGCGCGTTCACTGCCCAACCATTCCTGACGCGTATACCAGGTTGGATGTCCAGCGCAGTCATCGTAGTTGAACCCAGCGATTGTTTCTGAAAACAACTCGATCCTGCCGGACGGTGTTGTCAGCGGGGCACCCATCGGATCGGCGCGAAATGCGGAAAACAGGACGTTGCTTTCGTCGAACGGCAGTTGCAGATATCCCTCTGCCCAGAAATGGTCGAAGTCCGGGAAGTGGTGACCGTGCGGTGCCAGTTGCTCGCGCCATGACTCGTACAGGTGTCGGAGCCAGCCCAACTCATCCCGGCCCTCGGTGAATGCGTCGCCAATTCCGAGCGCGTTGGCGAGGTCCGCGAAACTGTCGTAGTCATTGCGAGCCTGTTGGTGCGCTGGAAGTGCGGCCTGCATGGCAGCCAGCCAGGCGTCGTTGACCGAGCAGCCGATGTCGTTGCGTTCGAGGGTGAGTGTGCTCGGGATGACGATGTCGGCATGCCGTGCGGATGCCGTCCAGAATGGCTCGTGGACGACGATCGTGTCAACGCGAGCCAGTCCCCGGCGTAGCTTGCCGAGGTGTTGATGCTGGTGAAACAGGTTTCCACCAGCCCAGTAGATGAGCCGAATCTCCGGGTAGGTGTAGCGGCCTCCGTCGTAGTCGAAGGGTTCGCCGGGGTGCAGCAGCATGTCAGCGATTCGTGCGACCGGGATGAACGAATCAATCGGGTTGCGCCCCTGCCCGAACGTCGGCAGTTTCAACCCCGGCAGGGCAGCGCCTTCGCCAACGCGCTGTGACGAGCCGTAGCCGAACCCGTAGCCTCCCCCCGGCAATCCTATCTGGCCGAGCATTGCTGCCAGCGCGACTGCCATCCACGGCGGCTGCTCGCCGAACTCTGCCCGCTGGAGCGACCATGTCGTTGTGATAAAGACTCGCTTCCCGGCCATTCTCCGCGCCAGTGCGCGAATGTCGACAGCCGGTATCTCGGTGAACGATGCCGCCCACTCAGGGCTCTTCGGCTGTCCATCGTCCGTGCCGAGAACATAGCGCTCCAGCCTTTCGAAGCCGACGCAGTACTCGTTGAGAAAGTCCCGGTCGTGCAGATCCCCGACGATCAGGGTGTGGGCCAGCGCCAGCATCAGCGCGACATCAGTCCCCGGTGAGATTGGGAGCCAATCGGCGTTGACGAACCCGACCATGTCGTCGCGCTGCGGTGCGATCAGCACGAACTCGGCCCCGCGATCGGTCGCCTGTTGTATGAAGTCCTTGGTGCGATGGCGGAAGACGCCGCCCGAGGTGACATCGGTGTTTTTGAGCGGCATCCCGCCGAACGCGACGAACAGATCGGTCTGCTCGGCAAGCGTTCGCCAGTGGGTGCCAGTGAAGAGGAAGGTCGGGGCGGGTGCGATCACATGCGGGAGAATGACGCTGCCGGCGGCGTGACTGTAGGCGTCAACCGAGCGGGTGTAGCCGCCGAGGAGGTTCAGAAAGCGGTGGAGTTGGCTTTGCGCGTGATGGAACCGTCCGGCACTCGCCCACCCATACGAGCCGCCATAGACGGCAGGCGCGCCGTGTTCGGCATAGACCCGGCGTAATTCGCCAGCCAGCAACTCGGTCGCGGTGTCCCAGTCAACCGGAACGAACGGCTCTGCGCCACGCGTCTCGCTCGGCCCAGGTCCGTTCGCCAGCCAGCCTTCGCGGACCATCGGCTGCGCAACGCGCGTTGGATGCTGCAGGCTGCCGGGGATGTTCCCGAGCAACGCTGACGGATCGGGATCGTGCTCGAATGGATGGATCGCGACGAGTGATCCGTCCGCGACTTCGGCGTCGAACGCGCCCCAGTGAGACAAGTGTGGTCGCAGGTTCCTCGTCGTCATCTCGCATGCTCCGATGCATCACGCTCATTCGCTATCCGGAATCGTTTGACGACGGCATCGTACCCGAAAACCCCTCCCGATCATTCGGGAGGGGTTTCGATACCTGATGACGGGTGCATGTGGCTTTTGGAAAGCCGTATCAGGCGACCCGTGACGTATCGAGCGGCTTTAGCCCCGCCACGATCTCATCGCGTCGCGGTTCGAGGAACGGTGGCAGGACAAGGCTCTCACCAAGTGTCGCCGCGTCCTCATCGACGGCGAAGCCTGGCCCGTCGGTCGCGATCTCGTAGAGGACGCGCCCCGGCTCACGGAAGTAAAGCGAGCGGAAATAGTAGCGATCAATGACGTCGGTGATGCCGATCCCATGCGACGCAACGCGGTCACGCCACTGACGATGTTCCTCGTCGTTTGGCGTCCTGAACGCGACGTGATGCACGCCGCCAATACCAACGCGGCCCGGGCGTTGGTTGGGCATTTCCTCGACGTGCACCTCGGTCCCGAAACTGCCGGGGCCAGTTTCGAACACGACGATGGATCGTGACGGGTTCTCCGGCATGGCGTAAGTATCCGCCTGGCGGAAGCCGAGCACCTCGGTCAGGACGAGCGCGGTCGGCGTCAACTGGTCGACGGCCAGCAGAACATGGTTCAGGCCGCGAATCTGCATTTCCGCCGGGACAGGGCTATCCTCCCAGACGACTCCCTGCTCCATTCCACCACCAGTGTCTGCGACAAGGACGAGTCGCTGCCCCTCAGGGTCTTCGAACGGCAGCATCTGCCTGCCACCACGCTCGTTGATCGCGCCGTGGGTGACGCCGAGGTCGTCGAAGCGGCTCACCCACAAATCGAGCGCTTCCCGGCCGTGAACGCGCAGACCGATTGCCGCGATACTGCCAGTGCCGTGCACATTCGGTCCCGCATTCGGCCAGTCGAAGAAGGTGACTTCGGTTCCCGCGTTGCCTTTCCCATCGGCGTAGAAGAGGTGATACGCCGAGACATCATCCTGATTGACCGTCTTCTTAACCAGCCGAAGACCGAGGACACGAGTGTAGAATTCCAGATTGTCGGCCGCATTACCAGTGACGGCAGTAACGTGGTGAAGTCCGGTGAGTTCCATTCGCTGCTCCCTTATGCTGCCACCGTGCGACATCTCGCTCGGTGGATGTTTCTCAACATGTCATAACAACGAGCAGCAACACCCATTCCACGTCTGCTGGTTGAATGCGAACGTTCTTCGAAGAGTGCAGCGGACGTGATCCTCGGGCATCGGCGATTCATCCAAAACGCGAACACCCGGCGACCATCGGAGGCCGCCGGGTGTCGAATGTCTGCGTCTGGTTTCGGTTAGAACTTCTGGATGGTCAGTGTCACTCGCAGGACAACACCCTCGGTTGCGTTGAGGCCGACCATCTGCTGGCTGCTGTCGCCGCGTGCGTTCTTGTAGGCACCGGTCCCGCCGGTGATGGCGCGGGAAACCGGCACGTTCAGGTCAGCAACCTCGTAGCCAGCAGTCACGACTGTCGTGTCACCAAAGTCCGTGCCGATGTTGTAGATCTGTGTCGTGATGACGATTGGACCCGTGGTCGTATGGGCGCCGTCACCGACGTAGTAGCCATAGCAGGTCCACTCGCCGACGACCTTGTCGGGAAATTCCGGCGAGCCATCCGGCATGACACCGTTGCTGCCATTGAGCGTGCCGACCGGGTAGAGGTAGCCCTGGGTGATGAAGGCACTACCGTAGGCCGGCAGACCGTCGTCGTGGGTGACGTTCTTGTCGAAGGCGAAACGCGTCATGTCCTCCGCGACATCGAACTCAACGACGTTTGGCATGCGAAACCAGCCGAATGCCTTCTGGCCGCACGCCTCTGCGGTACTATCGCGGCAGTCCTGCTCGTTCTTACCAATTTCCGTTTCGTCGGCGGAAACGGTTGCCACAAACAGTGCGGCCATCAGCGTTGCGACGGCAGCCACCAGCACCATCATGCGGTGCAGAGAAACGTACTTCGCGTGCATCGTGATTTGTTCCCTTCAGTTATCTTCCGTACATGTCGGTTTTCGTTGTGTCGTTGATTGGCTGGCCAGAAAGGATCGCTGAGTTCAGTCCGCCTCAGCAGTTTGCGCCAGCCCCGGACCTGTCTGATCGCGCGGGAATCTGCCACCGGTGGTATTGCCAGGTGTCGCGGCTGAGCCGAGTGACCGATTCCCGCTGTTGGCCGACGATCAGTTCCTGTATTCCAGTTGATGGCATGGTGGGTCCTCGATTCGCTTGGAGGTTGAAAACGCCGTGCTGAATCCGGGCAGATCAACTCTCGATTCGTGCGATCAGTTCGATGAGGTTTCCCACGATTGCCTGCGGCTCGTCCCAGTTAGGGGCGTGTCCCAGTCCCTGATAGACGACGAGGCGCGAGTCGGGGATCGCGGCCAGCAGCACTTCCTGCTCCGATTGGGGACAGAGTTCGTCCTGATCGCCCCAGGCGATCACGGTCGGAGCGTTGATGCGGGGAAGATCATTTCGATTATCGAACGCCATGATTCCGTCGATCGCGGCCTTCCAAACGCGATGCGGAACCTTCAGATTCTCTCTGATAAGGGTTTCGAAGTAGGTCGGCGGCGCTGGCCGGGTGAACATTCCTGCCTGAAACTCGCGGACAAAGTCGGGATCGATCGGGTCGGACATTGACGAGATGGCGTCGGCTAATTCATTGACGACGGCATTCGATTGAAACGTCGAGGCAGTCCCAACCAGCAGCAGACCACGTACCCGATCCGGATACAGCACAGCCACGCGCTGAGCAATGATGCTTCCCATTGAGTGGCCGACAAGGATGGCGGACGAGATGTCGATCGCATCCAGGAAGGCGGCTACGTCGGCGGCGAAGTCGTCCATGGAATAGCCCGTTTCCGGGCGGCTTGCGTCCCCAAACCCGCGTTGCGTCGGCACGATGGCACGAACCGATGGCGGCAGGAATGGGAGCAGCGTGTCAAACGCATGCCGGGAATCTGGATACCCGTGCAGGAAGACGACGGGGGTTCCCCTGCGATCGCCTTGCTCGGCGTAGGGGATCCTGACCCCGTTCGGGAGCTCAACGTGGTTGAGCGTTGCGGTCATGCAGTGCCTCCTTTGGCGCTAGCCCGGCCACGACACCAATGTCGTAACCTCAGCCGTATCCTCGGTCGTGTGGGGCGTTCCAGCATCGTGTCAATTGACCATTGGCGCACGGTGCTCACTACTCAAAACCAGCTGGAACTACTCACATTGGGTCCAGTGGGTCGCTGACGGGTGATGATTGGTTTTTGCCATCATGGACAGGTCGAAGGTGCCACAATGGTGGAGGTTGCCGGGACACCGGCAGGTGGAGAAAGGACGTGGCGGATGGCCGATAACCGGATTGGCGACACGATCAACGACATTGGTGAACGGATACTGTCGCGGCTGGAGGCAACTAACGCCGCCCGCGAGCGAGCGCTGGCCGAAACGCGCCAGATCGTTCGGATGAGCGCGAACGCAATCCGCGCCGTCCACCGCGACGATTTTGACGAGGCAGCGCGGCTCGTCGAGCAGGCGAGGGCGATGCAGGACGCTCTCGTCGCTGAACTGCGCGAGCATCCGAACATCTACTGGTCCGGCTACGTCCAGGACGCCCAGAAAGAGTACGCCGAAGCGAACATCGTCCTCGGCATCATCTCCGGTCGTGGTGTCCCGTCGCCCGAGGACCTGAGCGTCGAGAACGCTGTCTATCTCAACGGTCTCGGCGAGGCGGCTGGAGAGTTGCGCCGCTATGTCCTGGATGCCCTTCGACGCTCGCAACCCGCGCGGGCCGAGGAATTGCTGATCGCAATGGACGATATCTATGGCCTGCTGGTGACGGTCGATTATCCGGATGCGATCACCGGTGGGTTGCGACGAACGACTGATATGGTCCGGGGTGTCCTGGAGCGGACACGCGGCGATCTGACGGTGGCGTTGCAGAACCGGAGCCTGCTGGAAGCACTCGAACGAGCCGAGGCTCGGGCAGCGGCCAGTGGCGAGTAGGGGCGAACGCGGGTATCCTTGCCCGTCGGAGAACAGCGCGGCCCCGAACGACGCAACCCAACGCCGCAAGCGAGGTGAGGTCGGAGCTTGGCACGCCAGCAAGAGATTTCCCTGATCGACGCGCGTTTCAGTGTCAATCGTCCTCGCGTGCCGCTGAGGCACACGGGTCGTCATCGAACAGTGTCAACGGCTGTCACCCGGTTGTGCCTGTTGGCGGTCCTGCTTGGTCTGGTCCCACTTCTCGCTTCGCCAACGATGGCACAGCAGAGCAGCACGCAGATCAGTTATCTCCCGTGGGTCTCCAACGGAGAAACGATTGGCGGGCAGGGGCCGTGGTACGGCCTGGTTTCCGTCCAGAACCGCAGCGATGACTTCTGTTCCCTGCAGGTGTTCGTCGCACAGAACGGGCGCTGGATATCGACCGCCGGCTTGTCGCTGACCGACGGGGAATCACGATCCATATCGGCATCCGGAATGTCGGTGCCAAGTATGGGTGGGCCAGTGCGCCTTCAGGCCAGTTGTGAGATTGCCGTCAGTCTGAAGCAGTACACCCCGAATGCGCGCCCGACACCGTGGTCGGATGGCGCGCAGGTTGTCACCGGCTACACCGGACTCAGTGACGCCGACCTCGAAGCAGCACAGGCGACTGAGCAATCCGCCTGGTTCCTGCCGATCGTCCAGACCAACTCGGGCTGGAACACCTTTCTCCGCATCTCGAACTTCGCTGAAACGAGTTCCAACGTGACGGTGGAGATTTTCCCCAACAGCAATCCGCGTGGCGCGGATGGCGTTGCTCTGACAATGCAGCGACAAGTCGGCGTTGCCGATTCGTGGACGATCGATATGCTGTCGTCGGTCGGCTATGGTGGATTCATTGGTTTCGCGCGGATCACGACGGATGGCGATATTGGTGTGATCGCTCAGCGCGTGAAGCCTGCCACGAGAATGGCCATCACCAACGTCGCGATCGCCGCCGATGGCGCGGCTGGCGAGGGATCCTACCGGGCAGCCGCACCGCTGCTGTTCAACGCGTACAACGGCTGGAACACCGGCATCACGCTGGCGAATACCTCGTTACAGCCAGCAGTCGTGACGTTGCAGTATTTCCCGTCAGACGGCGCAATGCTGCGCCAGGAGTCGATTGTCATTGCCGCGCTAAGCATGCAGTACATCTACACCCCTGGAACCGTCGATCAAACCGGCTTTGTCGGCAGCGCAACGATCATCAGTAATGTCCCGGTCGTCGCCGCCGTCGATGAAGTGAAGTACGAAACCGCTGAGGCCCTTTCCTACATGGCCAGCGGCGCGCCACAACACATCGCCGGGATTCCGATTGTCTTCCGTGAGTCTCCAGCCAATGGACTACACGATAACTCCGGCATCAGTATCGTGAACCTCGATCCGCTCAACGACCAGATCGTCCAGTTACGCTTGCGGGATCGTTCGGGGAACGAGTTGCTCGATCTGCCGATCGCGATCAGAATCCCCCCTGGAGGAAGCAGTTTCATCTATCTCCCATTCATCGACGAGTTTCCGGCTGGTACCGTCGCGTCGGCGATTTTGGAATCCTCCAGCGCTGCTGGCTTCGCTGCCATTTCCAACGACATTAACTATGCCGCTGCGGGTGACGGTTCGGTTGTTTTCTCAGCGTCTGGCAACGGCGGCGTGTTCCATATAAAAGCTGAGGCGCAGTGAGTGACAGGGACCCGATCGGCCCGCAAATCGTCGCGGCCCTCGATGCCGGTGACGTTGAAGGGGCACTGACGCTGATCGACTCCGCGATTGATGCTGCTGCACCACTTGAACGATCTGGCTTTCTCCTCCTGCGAGGCCGGCTGCTGCTGGCCATCGGTGCGTCGGAGCAGGCAGCGGATTCATTCACCGAGGCATATGCAGGGACCGATAACGCCGATCAGCAAGGCGACGCGCTTATCGCACGGGCTGAGGCGTTTGAGTCGCTCGGCGAGATCGATGGTGCCCGTCGTGACCTTCGGCAGGCACGAACATTGGTGGCACACCCGGCAGGTCGTTCAGCAGCCAATCATCAACTCGGACGCATCGAGCGCGATCACGGCGACCTTGCAGCGGCGATCGATTTGCTGCGAGAAGCACATGCGGCGATCGCTGCGGGCGGCAATGATCCAGTCGATGTTGAGCAACTCGTCGACGTGTCGCTCGACTTGGCAATGGCGTTACGGCTTGCCGGTGATGCTGGTCCGGCGCTCGATTTGCTCAACCACCTCCCCGACGACCTCCCAGCGGCTGGTCGTGCGCGTGTGCTGATCCAGCTTGGGACGACCTACGGGTTCGCTGGAGATGCTGACCACGCGCTGGCAGCATATGACGATGCTCTGATGTTGCTTTCCCACCCGATCGAACGTGCCGCCGTGCATTACAACCGCGCCGTCGTGCTGCGTGAGACTGGCAGGCTCGACGAAGCGTCCGACGAACTCCAGCAATCGTTGGCGGAACATGACGGTGGCGACCCGACGATCGCGTTTGACGCGTTGTTGCTGGCTGGAATCGTTGCGCGCGAGCGGGACGATCTTCAAGGCTCGGTTGATGCATTGCGCGCGGCAACCGAGGTCGTTCCCGAAGGCGAGCGACACGGCCGTGCCCGGCTTGAACTAGGGACGACACTGGCGGCAACCGGACTCTATGGCTTGGCGATTGACGAACTGTCGGCAGCACTGGTGCTTTGCACCGATCGCCCGGATCGTGCTCGTGCGCTCCGGTTGCGTGGCCTGTCGCGCCGTGAGATGGGACAGCATGGTCCGGCCCTGTCGGACATCGAGGCATCGCTGGAACTGACCGACGATCCTGATGAGCGTTCACGGGCAACGATGGCTGCAGCGGCGCTGCTGGCGTCTCTCGGCAACCGACGTGAGGCACTCGACCGGGCCAGAACACTGACGCTGAATGCGGACGACAATGAGGGGCGGCTGATGCTCCTGGTCCAGCGCGGCGCACTTCGCTCGGAGTTGGGCGACCTCGATGGTGCGATCGACGATCTGGGTGTGGCGGAATTGCTGGCAGAGCAAGTCGGGGACAGCGACCTCCGGACGAGCATCCTCGCCGATCTCGGCGCGATCTACCTCGCGACCGGCCAATCCGTACCTGCGCGTCAGGCGTTGCGACAGGCGGCGGCACTCGGGATTAGTGGTGAGGCAGCCTTTCTTGCGCTGATGAACCTCGGCAACCAACTCCTTGCCGAAGGCGAGATTTTCGATGCACTGGAATCGTGGGAACAGGCCGCCGCAGCCGCCGAAGACGATCGCGATGCGCGTGCTCGCGCCTTTGTTGCCCGCGCCAACGCATTGCTGCGCTATGCCGAGTACGCTCCCGCCGCGACCGACTTCACCCGGGCATTGACGCTCAATCCCAGCTCGCAGATCACCGACCAGGCGACGATCGGTCTCCAGACAGTGCGGGGCGAGCTTGAAGCGTTTGCCAGCTATCACGAGCAATTGACGCAGACGATTGCAGCGATGGACGCGCCGTCGTACAGGGCTGGCCCAACCTTTCAGCGTGCGCTTCTGGCGTTGACGACCGGTAATTACGACGACGCGTTGGTTGATGCAATTCGTGCGACATCGCTGTTTCGGCTCGACCACGAGCGCGCCAAGGGACATGCCCTGATGGCGTTGATCCAGACTGCCCAGGGGAATTGCGACGAGGCGTTGGCGTCTCTTGCCGAAGCGGACGCACTCGATCGAGAACGAGGATGGTGCGCTGATCTCGCCGAGGACTGGCGCTGGCAGCGCTGCCCTGGCGTCGCAGAATCGATAGCGGCGCTCGCTCCATGACGTCCCGTCATGTACGATTTACGTCGCATACTGCATGACCTGCACAAATCGTGAGTGTACGATCGATATTGATGACATCTATAGCGATCCAGGAGGAACATTGAGCGAGGACACGATGGCGGTGCTCCCCAGGCGTAGCGAATTGGCGTATGAGGACACCTGGGATGTCGAAAGCGTCTTCCCGACTAGTGATGATTGGGAAGCGGCGTTCAATGCTGTTGGCGCTCGGTTGGCTGAACTCGAACAGTATCGTGGCAGATTTGGCGACTCCGGCGCGTCGATGCTGGCCGGGCTGAAGCTGCGCGACGAACTCCTGCTGGAAGCCTACCGGGTTGGGATGTTCGCTGGACTCCGCGTCGCCGAGGACGCGACCAACGCGGCATCGTTATCGATGAACGATCGTGCGTCGGGGCTGTTTGCGAATGCGCTTGCCGCTACGTCATTCTACGAACCTGAGATCCTTGCCCTCGATCCTGCGGTGCTGGCGCAACTGAGGACGTCTGAGGCAGGACTTGGCGAGTACGACCATTACTTCGACACGCTCGAACGACGACGTGCACATGTTCGCTCGTCGGAAGTCGAAGAAGTCCTGGCGATGGCGTCTGACCCGACCAACCAGTTCGAAACGATCCATACCGCGCTCTCTGACGCAGACCTGAAACTTGGCCGGGTCAATGACGAGCAGGGCAATGACGTCGAACTTGGCCAGGGAAATTACGATCGCTACCTGCATAGTGCTGACCGGAGCGTCCGGCAAGCCGCCTGGGAGACGTCGTCCGACGCTTTTCTTGCGCTCAAGAACACGCTGGCTGCAACCTATGCTGGTGCGGTGAAGCGTGATGTCCTCTACGCACGTACCCATCGCTACGATTCGACGCTTGAAGCGGCACTGGCACCGAATGCTATTCCGCTTGAGGTGTTCCACAACCTGATCGAGACCGTCCGCAAGAACTTCCCGACCTGGCAGCGGTATTTCAAGGCGCGCGCAAAGTTGCTCGGTATCGACAAGGCGCACGGTTGGGACATTACCGAGGGACCGCTTCGGGCCGCGGGACGGCCACCCCAACGTGTCATCACCTACGACGAGGGTGTTGAGATCATCGCGGCGTCGCTCGCGCCGCTTGGCGACGAGTATGTCGGCTTCGTCCAGCAGGGCATCGAGCAGCGCTGGGTGGACAGGATGCCGAACGCAGGAAAATCGGGCGGAGCGTTCTCATCGGGCGTTCCGGGAACGCATCCATTCATCCTGATGAGCTGGCAGGACGATCTCAACTCGGTCAGCACGCTGACCCACGAGTTGGGCCATTCGCTCCACTCGTTTTATTCCTGGCGAACGCAGCCGACGATTTACACCGACTACAGCATGTTCGTCGCCGAAGTCGCCAGCAATCTGAACCAGGCGCTGATGGGCGCGTATCTCCTCGAAACGGAGACCGATCCGAACTTCCTCGTCACTGTCATCGAGGAGCGGATGGGAAACAATCTCCGCTACCTGTTCACGATGCCGATGCTGGCGCGGTTTGAACTCGAATGTCATGAACTGGTTGAACGTGGGGAAGCGTTGACTGCCGACGGCATGATCGACACGATGGCCGACCTCTACAGCGAAGCGTACGGTGATGCGGTCGAGATTGACCGTGAGCGAATGGGAATCACCTGGGCGCGTTTCCCGCACCTGTATGCCAACTACTACGTTTTTCAGTACGCGACGGGCATTTCGGCTGCCGCGCAACTCGCCCAGCAGATCCGCGAGCAGGGGCCGGAGGCTGCAACTCGGTATATCGACTTCCTCAAGACGGGAAGTGCTGAGTATCCGGTCGATGCCCTTCGCAAGGCTGGTATCGATATGCGAACGCCTGAACCAATCCAGGCCGCGTTCGATATCCTGTCCGGCTACGTCGACCGGCTGGAGCAACTCGTCGGGAACTAAATGCCTGGAGGCGGAGTTTATTGATTGAGGGCTGGTGGATCACCAGCCCTGTTTCATGATCGTCGTTGCATGCGGAGGTTCGGGGAATGAAGCAGGTTCTCTCTGTTCTGACGGTGTTAGGCATGATGCTCGGGATGGTTGGCTGGCCTGCGCCGACTGGCGCAGCGCATCTGCCGACGCTGTTGGCCGAAGGTGGCGTCACGCCGGTCACTGACGGCGAGTGGGTCGTCTGGCTTAGTGATCAGCCGGGTTCGATTCATGAACTGCTCGTACAGCGGTTGGCGACAAGCGAGGTTGCCAAGATCGCGGAAGGACTCATTCTG
>JBGSWU010000280.1:0-6008 GCA_041751795.1 Thermomicrobiales bacterium | reverse complement strand
GCCCAATCGAGTTCACCACCGCTGAAGAGGCCTTTGCGATGGAGGTCTCCGAGGCGTTCGGCGAGACGGCCCGAATCCGCGCGCTCGAACGGGCCGGGATGCCGAAGACCCTGGCCAACCGGGCGCTGATCGGCGAGCCGCATCCGCCCAGCGACGAGGGCAAGACGATGTCCGGCTCGACCGATGTCTCCGAAGCCAGCTGGAACGCGCCGACGCTGCAACTCTGGTCGACCTGTTTCGCACTCGGCGCGCCGGGTCACTCCTGGGCCATCACCTCCACCGGCCAGATGTCGATCGGCCACAAAGGGATGATGCACGCTGCCAAGGCGATGGCCGTCACAGCAGCCCAACTGATCGACGACCCCGACCTGCTGGCACAAGCCAAAGCCGAGTTCGATCAACTGACTGAGGGCTACACCTACAAGCCCGCCATCCCTGAAGGCGCCGAACCACCAAAGCCGCATATCTGATCCTCGCATTCCAGAACCTCGTCGCGCGGCCATTTCATAGCGTGGCGGTCATGTGACGAGGTTCTGGAATGTGAATCAACGCTTCACGCAGACGCGAACCGGCAGCGAGCGATCCTCAGAATCGGCCGATTTTGCGACTGAGGCAAAGCGTCTCTGATCACCGCACGCTCACGCATGAGCAGGTTATACCCGGACAGCTTCCCAGGACGTGCGATTTTGTGCGTCGTGGACTGACAGCTCCAGTGCTGGCCCAAGGCCCTCGATCGTCATGCTGACGCGGTCGCCGCCCTGGATCGGGCCGAGGCCTTCATGGTGGACGCCGGTCGCCACGACGTCGCCCGGCTCCAACGCCATCACGTTCGTGATCTCCGCCAGCAACTCCGGAATGTGGCGGGCCATGAGGCTGGTCGAAAACGATTGGCGCAGTTCGCCG
Organism: Thermomicrobiales bacterium; assembly: GCA_041751795.1. GTDB lineage: Bacteria > Chloroflexota > Chloroflexia > Thermomicrobiales > CFX8 > JBBECJ01. Next base: position 5,105 of record JBGSWU010000280.1, on the reverse strand, counting down.
TTGACGGAGAAGTCAACGCGCAGATTATTCGGTTCCGGAATCTCATCGGCGGTGACCAGCGCTGGTCCGAGTGGGGCGAAGGTGTGCCAGCTCTTGCCGAGGAAGAAGCCCCCTGGCAGGCCGCGCGCGGAACCGTCGATGAACATCGTGTAGCCGAAGATATAGTCCATCGCATCTTCCGCCTTGATATGCGAGGCGGCCTTGCCGATGACGAGCGCAATTTCCGGCTCGAAGTGGAAGACGGTAACCGGCGCGTCCGGCAGCTCCACTGTCTCCCCGTGGCCGATGATCGAGGTCGTGGCCTTGAGGAACGCGTTGAATGGACCAGCCTCCGGGCGGCCCTCTTCGATGTAATTGACTGCCGCGCAGACCAGCTGTCCGGGCTTTGGCGCCGATGGACGTAGTCGCACGCTACTTAGCGGGACACCACTGCCGCCCGCCGCCTCGGTGATCTGCGGGGCCAGATCCTCCCACTTCGCGATCAGCGCCGCGACCCGCGACTGCGGCCCGACCCCAACCTGCCCTACGAGATCGGAGATATCGACCACGTTCTCGCCCGCCAGAACCCCGAGCCGGTAATCATCGAAATGAACGAACTGCATACCGTCCTCCTCCACTATCAGCAACAATCGCGCGATCGTAGACGCCACAGGTGGCGCCGTCAAGCGGCGCATGCCACTGCGGATGATGCTCCACGCCGCGAAGGCGATGGTCGTCACCGCTGTCCAACTGATCGACGAATCGAACCTGCTCGCCCAGGCAAAAGTCGAGTTCGAGCAGATCAACAACGGTTCCACCTTCAAGGCCGCTATCCCCGAAGGCGCCGAACCGTCAAAGCCGTACATCCGCTCGTATCAAGCGTTGACACCAGCGACTTGATGGCGCCAGATTCGAGAACGGGGAAGACTAAGGAGCCGTGCAACGTCCGACCGTTTCCGGTGCTGCTCACTCGCATCAATGACCTCGACCACCAGCGATTCCGAATCGCTGGCGCTGTGTTGTTTGTGCAGGATCCCTACTGGAATCGTCATCGATGAAGTGGCACTGAGCCCAGGCAATTGCCTGATCTTTGCTGTGGACGTCGATCTTGAGATAGATATTGGCGATGTGGCGCTCGATTGTCCTGGGACTCAGGAAAAGCGCCTCAGCGATCAGACGATTGCTGTTGCCGATCGAAATGAGATACAGAATCTGCGCCTCGCGTGAGGTAAGTTGATCGACGCAGTGTGGTGAATGGTTCAATCTGTCACATTCATGATGGCCCGCAACGATTGGAACGCGGGTCGTGCAATCGCGGCTTTGGGTTGATACGACAAGCGCTCGAATCCTGGACAGTTGCTCAAACACCTGCTCGCATCGCTCAAGGCTCATCCGAGCCAGCGCCAAGGCTTCCGTGACCTCGCGCTCGATCTCCAGCAGGTCACGCACAAGCGTGACTTCACAGTTGTTATGCTGGTCTACTGACGGCACTGTGATGGGCATGGCTCTCATCACTTCCTCATCGGGAACCTTGTGTGTCGCTTCATCGCATCAGTCGGCATCACGCATAAGCGATTGCGTCGCTGCTGCGCGGTCAACAACTCACCTGGGTCGATCGGTCGGACGGCCAGGCTCGATGACAGTCTGCGAGCCATTTCGTAGCGGTCGATCGGCTGGATGACCCACCTCGGGTCGACCAGGCTCGACCTGAGCGTGCGTTACCGATCGAGGTCGGTCCGCAGGTCGTTGGAACACGGGAGGGGTACGATGGATGGCGTCTTGACCACCGACGGCAGGCACGACGTCAAGTCCGCGAAAGCTCACGACACCGCCTGCCGCAACGATGCTGCCGAACGCCAGCACGATGACCAGGGTGCTGACACGCTGTCTCACCGTCGAACTGTGCATGATCTGCATGGTGATCTCCCGTCGCGCACTACTGATCGAATCAACGATGAACCCAGCATGCGCCTGCGGGCGGCCCCGTACATCGAGGCGATCACCCAATGCAACGAGCGGCAGTCATCGACATGGGATGGGTGAGATCACGCAGTTGGTGGTTGAACCAGAAGTGTCAGGAAGCACGCGCCAGCGGCGACTCACACGATTCCGTCTCGCACGGCGCGTATTGCGGCGGCCGTCCGCGACGAAACGCCGAGCTTGTTGAGGATGCCGGTCACATGCCGCATCACGGTGCGATGGCTGATGAAGAGTGTCGACGCAATCTCACGATCGGTCCTGCCCTCAACGAGCAGCCGCAACACCTCAATCTCGCGTGGTGACAGGCGGTAGGGAAGCATCGCTGTCGGTGGATCGTCATCCATGTGCAGCGCAGAGAGATGTGAGTGAGCTCGGTTGGCAAGCGGCAGCATGCCCAACTCGTTGGCGGTGGCAAGGGCTGCGGTAGCCAGCGTTTGCGCCGTGTCGCGCTCGGCCCGGTCCGTACTGGTTGCGAGCATTTCTGCGTAGGCCAGTTGCGTCTGGGCGACAAACGGTCGTACCTCCATTCGACCGTTCATCTTCAACGCCATTTCAAAGGACTCACGCGCCGCGTCACGTTGATCGAGCAGGATTTCCAGCCGCCCAAGATAGTAGTCTGCGGCGCCGTAGCAGAACGTGATCTCGTTGACGTTGCGGCCAGCAAACGGTGCGAGCAGACGGTGAAGCGTATGCGCACGTTCCTGATCGCCCAGGAACAGACATACCTCTATCAACGGAATGAGGTTGACATACCACCACGGCCCCTTTGTCAGGTTCGCGAACTCATCTGTCGCTAGCGCACGAAATCGGTCTCGGGATTCGTCGATACGTCCACCTGCTGCTGCCAGCAGAGCCATCCGGCACAACCAGTACGTGTCGTTCGGTTGCTCTTCAAGCAACCGCATCACGGCTGATTCCACTTCATCCGTGCGGCCTTGGAGAAAGCGAATCAGAAACATCAACGACCAGTATTCGTAGGTTGGTTGCCACAAGTTGAGGTTGACCTGCTCGCCGAGCGTGCGCGTGTTGCGCGCAAACTGCTCTGCGTCGCTGAATTCACCACGCAGTGCAGCGAACCCGGCGTCCTGCGCACCAGTCAGCCAGAGTTCGGCGGAGATACGGAGTTCGTTTACAAGTCGATTTCGCTTCTGAGCCGCGGCACGAGCTCCTGCAATATCTCCAAGGTCCATGGCGATACAAACCTGAGCCCCGGCTGCAATCGCCGCGAGCCGTGGACTCTCCATCATGCGGGCGAGGTCATCGACCTCTTGCGCAGCCACGATGCGCTGATCGAGCCATTCGGGTTCGAGAAACGCGTCTAACCGACAACTCAACGCATAACCCAGAGCGACGGGATCATTGAGTCGCTGTGCCATCGCTCGAGCGGCGTCCGCAAGCTCCACCCGGCGTTCAATCGAACCGAGGCGTCCACTCAGACCATTCAACGATCCGGCCAGACGGTACAGCACCTGGACCCGTAACCGTGAGTCATCCATTGGGAGTTCCGCATGGACCTCATCCAGCACTGCCGCGATGTCCAGATCGACGTAGTTAGAAGTTTCCATATCGTAACTGGTAGCAGCCCTGGCCAATTGCTCGACCGTCCCATGGACGCGGATGACTGCGATCGCGTTCTTGCGGGTGAGGATTGCCTCCTTGGCCGCTCCAGAGCGCACCTGGGCGTCAAGGAGTGCCAGCAGCACGTCGATGCGCTTGCGATCGTTGGGTTGATCGTCAAAGTCGAAGAGTTGCAGTGCTCGCTCGAACTGTCCAACTGCCTCTTCCCAGGCCAGCCGCGCGTTCGCCTGCTGTCCGGCATCGATCGCATAGTTGACCGCCTGGCTGATACCACCTCCCGGTGCGGCCTGGAAGAAGTGGTGGGCCAGGTCGGGAAGTACGAGATCGAGGTTACCCGCATGCAGGTGCTCGAGGGCGGTGCCGATTTGACGGTGATATCGCACACGCTGAGCGGTACTGAGTTCGTCATAGATCGTCTCGCGCACGATTACGTGGCTGAAGCGATACCGTCCAATCGTCGCGTCCGCCTGGACGAATTGCGCACGGATTGCCTCATCGATTGCATCCAACAGGGCATCGGTTGGCAGGTCGCGTACACGTTCGAGAAGCGGCAGACTGAAGTCACGCCCGATGACCGCTGCCACCTGCAACGTCTGATTACAGGCGTCGGTCAGGCGTGTGAGGCGTTGCCCAACCACCTCGCGCACGCTCTCAGGGATACGGTGGCTCGGCATGCCGCCCGCATTCATGACATGCAATGTACCGGCTGCAATGAGCAATCGCGTGACCTCAGTGACAAAGAATGGATTCCCCTCGGTCTCTTCAAACACCGTAGCAACCAGCGCCTCCGATGGCTCCGTTGCGGCCAGAAGGCCAATAACGCCCTTCACGTCGTCATGTGAGAGACCGTGAAGCATGATCCACTGCGTCAGCTGGCCGCGAGCGAGGTCGGCCAGAATCGGCAGCAAGGGATGGCTCCGACCAACCTCGACGTTACGATACGTACCGAGGATGAGCACCTGGGTATCATGGAGGTGCACCGCAAGAAACTGCAGCAGCAACAGCGACGGGGCGTCGGCCCAATGCAGATCTTCAAGGATGATGACAATCGGTGTATCCCCAGCGGCGTTGGCGACCAGATTCAGGACGCTCTCAAAGAGTTGAAAGCGGGCCTGCTCGGGTTCGAACGCCGCAGGTGCCGGCAACTCGGGGATGTGCAGGAGAAGTTCCGGCACGATCTGCGCGAGCGAGGCGGCGTGGATACCTAGCCAGGTACGGACCTGTTCAGCATCACAGTCACGGAGGAGTGCGCGCAAAACCTGAAGCCACGGCCAGTAGGGGGGCGCACCGTCCCACTCAGTGCAACGGCCCCAGACGACGCGCGTACCACGGTCCCGAGCTACGACAGCGAACGCTTCGGCGAGGCTCGACTTTCCGATCCCTGGCTCTCCAGAAAGAAGCGCGATCGAACCCTGACCCGCCAGCACTCGGTCAAGTGCTGCTCGGAGCCGTTCAAGTTCCGGCTCGCGGCCAACGAACGGTACCTTCGTCGTGCGGAGCCCGTCGAGTGAGGAAGGAAGCGACTCAGACATAGCGCACCGCCAACGACGATGAACGACGAAAACGTG
>JBGSWU010000279.1:0-10807 GCA_041751795.1 Thermomicrobiales bacterium | reverse complement strand
ATCGAACGCCTCTCCGATGACGAGAAGATCCAACTCGTTCTAAAGTTGTTCACATCGTCGGGTCGTGAATTTCTCACAACCCCACAGCAAATGCAAGTCTTAGAAGAGGTTCGTGCGTTCCGCTCGCGGAGGCTAATGGGTCCGCTAAGCCTTGAGGACCTCGTGCGCGAAAGGCAACTACGTGTCCTAGTACTCACTAAAATCATCCCCGTGATGATTGAGTCGCTTGCCGATATGACGAATGACACCGGCGCTCATGAAATCGCGCGTGCTATGGATTCGGGCCGCCTAATGCTCTACGACTTTGGATCTGTTGAGGACCCGGGCCGACTTACCGACGAGTTCTTTCGCGTCATCGTACACACGTTCACGGCAGGAACGTCATATCCACTGTTCGACAAGCCTACGGCGGACTTCCTTCGAGCAGGGATTCTCGACGGCGTTGTCGCCTTACCTGAGGCGGTAGCCTTCAGAAGCAAACAGGTAAGCCTTGCTGCTGACTTTCTCCAGCGACTTCCAACGTTTGGAGATGCGAGGATCGATGAGGTGCTCCAAATTCGAGACGACTTGAGCGAGCCGCTTATCCGCTTTCGAGCAGCCATGATGACGTTTGCCGAGAAGGTTAGGTCCGAAACGTGGGATGAGAACTTCGAAGGTGACGCCGAATTGCTGTTCGTCGCCGAAGTAGCTCCGGCGGTTCTTGAGATCGAAGAGCTTGCGCGGCAAAATCGTCTTGCCCGACGACTTCTCCAAACAGCAAGCACCCCATTCGCCGGTGTGACCGGAGCTGGCACTCTTTCTGCGGTCGTGTCTCCAGTGTCCGCATTGCCCGAATTCTTTGGCCCGGCGGTCGCGGCTCTGGGAACGGCTGGCACGATTAACTTGGGGATCAGAACCGTCCAGGATTGGTTAAGCGCTCGCGACCAACTACGCGCGAATGGCCTTTATTTTTTCTACGAGGCGAGGCAGCAACTCAAAACGACAACTAAACGGCGTTCGAAGCGACAGCGCACTTAAGGCCCAAACAGCGCCCGGTCGATCCCCTCAGCCGCCTGTTGTTGCTTGCTCGGCAGGGCGTGTGAGTATGTGTCGAGCGTGATGGCGATGTTCGCGTGTCCGACGCGTTCGCTGACGATCTTGCCGTGCGTACCCTCCTTCAGCAGCAACGTCACGTGGGTGGGCCGCTGGCCATTCCCCCTTGTTCCTGGAACATTGACTGCCTATACAAATCGCAGAAAAGATTACCGTGGGCTCGTAAACAGCATTTCCTGGGTTCGAATCACTGCGTCGACTCCTCGAGAACCGAATGTAGACAACAAGGTTGAGCACGCCGATGCTCTGTTAATTTGGCTGTGGCAACCTCCGCACGATGAGATGATTCCGCACCTTGTCGAGTTTGGCATTCCCCGCCACACTACGATCAGCGTCCACGAAGCGATGTACAGGAGTGTTGCGATGCATGACAGGTTGGAACTCAGCAGACCGGTTCTGCTCGACGGCGGTATGGGGCGTGAGTTGCGCTTCCGGGGCGTGGAGATCCTAGACACGATCTGGTCGGCTAACGGGCTGCTGACCGCACCGGAAGTCGTCTATGAGATCCACCGCGATTACATCGCCGCTGGTGCCGACGTGCTCACGACAAACACCTACGGATTGATCCGAGCCGAACTGGCCCGCGAGGGCATCGAGGACCGCTTTGCTGAGTTGAACGTGCTCGCCTGCCAATTGGCCGAGCGCGGGCGCGACGAGGCGGAACGCCCGGTGCTGATCGCCGGATCGTTGCCTCCGCTGCGGGGTAGCTACCGTCCCGACCGGGTCGGGACGTTCGAAGAGATTGAGCCGCTGTATCGCGAGCAGGCCGAGTTGCTCGCCCCGCACGTCGACCTGTTCATCTGTGAGACGATGTCGAGTGCGGCTGAAGGGTACGCCGCCGCGCATGCCGCCGTGGCAACCGGGAAGCCGGTCTGGGTGTCGTGGACACTGCATGAGGACCGATCTGGGCGGTTGCGTAGCGGTGAGACGATCGCTGAAGCGGCTGCCACGCTCGACGGGCTGCTGATCGAGGGGATGCTCGCGAACTGCTGTGCGCCCGAGAGCATCAGCGCGGCCATGGGTGAGCTGGCAGCGACTGGCCGGCCATACGTTGGCGGCTACGCGAATACGTTCCCACCCGTGCCGGAAGACTGGACCCTCGATGGCACCGAGGATACCGACGGTGTGATTGGCTTGCGCAACGACCTCGACCCGGACGCGTACATGGCACACGCCCAGCGCTGGCTCGCCGCCGGTGCGACGGTCGTTGGTGGCTGCTGCGGCACCCGACCGGAGCACATTGCTCGTCTGCGCGAACTGCTGGACGCTTAGCGAAAAGTCACCCATCGGGCCGTATCACGGACATTGCACGTGCGTGGGCGATGAAGTCGCGCGTGAAGATACCGTCTCAGAAACATCGGTTGCGGTCGACGATCGTGGGCCGTGCTGCCCGCGGATCCTGCAGGAGCCAACTGTCAGGACGAGCACCTACAACGGGTTATGCATCCCGCTATTCCATGCGACACGGCGACGAGGCCCGCACCGCTTTCAAGTGAGAATGGCCGACAGGATCCGCGACGGTGGAGGGTAGCAGAGTGGGAGCCGATCGAATGCCGCCGTGGTGTGCACGAGGACAACCGATCCCTGGCTGACACGCAGCAGATCTTCGGTCGGAATGCGGGAATGCTTCTGGCCGAGGAAGCCGTGGCGTACGGCAATGTCGGTGAGCAGGACAGTCAACGCATTAAACTGGTCGGCCGCGATAGTGCCGAGACGTCGTTCGTCGCGGAACGGTGTGTCACCGCACCATATCCCGCTCCGCAAACTGTGTCGAGTGCGCGTCGAACCAGGTTATTGCTCGGATCGGCGACAGCGGCACGAGGGTGGGCGGCATCGTCGGTCGCGTGGCCGCTCGACAGAGGAGGAAGTACTCGCCGCCTACCCCGCGGCACAGAAACGTCGAGAGATCCTGATCACCTTGCTTCACAACGTCCCAGGCGAGGATCTGTGCACGGCCTGACGGTACGCGAGCATCGACCACGGTGATCATGCGCTTCGATGCCGATGCGGACGGGTCACGCGGTGCCAGCACGCGGAGGTGCGTCGCGAACACCGTTGGCGGGTCGATTATTGCAGCGGCCTGCTGCTGATAGACATCGTTCATGGATGCCTCCTCGGTACTCAAAGACGGAGACGCTCGACCGGCCAACGGAGACCGCGGACTGGATGCAACGCCACTGGTCAACCACCGCTGTCGTGGATCGTGGGTGGCTGCGGTGCTCGACAGGGCGCGCCGCGCGATCGGATGTTCAATCCAGTATGCGCCGCCGATCGGTGCGGGTCATGACGTTTGTTCATGATGGAGCGCGCACTGCGCTCGGCCCATGGGACCCGGTGACGTCCGTCCCGGCGCCGGGACTGTGACGCGCAGACGTCACGGGATAGGCGGTGTCGAGCGACACTCGCGTCGCACCAGTGACGTTCAGCAACGCTCGACTTCCCAGGAGTGCCAGGCTCGCCGGGCCTGCATCCCGAACGGTAACGGCATCGGTGATGACCAGCCGGAACGCGGTTGCGCTGAGGCGCGTCACTGCGTGTTGACGACAGCACCATGCGATAGCCCTCTTTCTTCAGCACGCTGCCCACCAATGGCGCCAGTAACGGATCGTCCTCAACGAGGAGGATCCGTGGAGCGTGATCCGGTGCTGAGATGGCAGCGCAGGTGATGAACGTGCTCCCGCGACCTCAACGCTCGGAACGAGTCATACGGGTCCACTTGCGTGCATCGCCTCAGGAGACGCCATGAGTCCGAGGCGACGGAGGACGTCCGCCTGGTTCCACTCCGTCCAACTCTCCTGGATTTGACCGTGCGCTTCCTGGGTCCACGTCACACCCACCAGCGCGTCGGTGCCGCCGGATTGGGTCGACTCGAACCGCACGCCTGGATGGGCACTGCGCGCGCTCCAGTGCAGTTCCGACGTACTCCCGACGCACGTCAACTCGTCGATAGTGAGATGCAGCTCTGGAAAGGCGCGCCGGTACAGGACGACACTGGTTTTGATCGCCTCGGGCCCCTGGACCAGGTCGGTGATCAGTCCGCCATGGTTGATGTAGGTCGACGCGAAGATCTCGTCGGCCACTGCCAACTGCTCGTCGTTCCAGATCTCTTCCACGGCGCGACGGACGAGGTGCTGTGGTGCGCTAGGTGCGGTTACCATGTAGTTCCGTTTCAAGGATTGGGCGGTGCAGCCGCCCTCGTGAGCGTTCACCTACCTAAGATCGCAGGCATCAATCCTGACTGATCGGTAGCGATCCGTCATGAACGTTCGTCACTTCGAGCCGACACCGCCGCCTCACCGTCCGACGATCGTGGTGCTTGCATGCTTGCGATCCACATCTGGCTATCGTCAATGTGGACCTCGCCGATGGCGCCATGCTGGCGGCGATGGCTACACGGATCACGCGTTCCAGCGCATCTCGACCATCGCGCTCACCCGACTGTGCTGGCAGCCCGACTGCCCGAGACGCTGGCGGCACTGGCGGCGTTGGCGACCGCGCTGGTGGCAAGGCTGATCGGCAACGTGCTCGCTGCAGACGTGGTTGGCGTCACTGTCGTTGGACTGGTGTGGTCAGTGACGTAGCGCCGCCGGTCGGTTGCGCAGGCGAGCGGTCGTTAGAATCGATGAGGGATCTTCATGACGCACCGCTCCTGTGGAGATCATACTCGCAGGAGAAAGCATGGTGACAGATGACACGGACCACGACCTATATCTTGACCGCTGTCTCAGTGGTGCTGTTCATTCTCCTTGCCTGGGCCTTCGCCGACGGGCTGTTCGCACTCGACAACCTGTTCTCGGGCGAATACTACGCTGAGTACACGATCTGGACCTATCTCATGCTGGCGGCAATCATCGGCGCGGGTCTTTACCAGGCGCAGCAGCTTCCTGACGCTGGCGTGGTGACCGAACCGACGGGCGAGACCCGGACGCCTGGCCAGACTGACGACCCACGCATCTGGAAGCTGCTGATAGGCAATACCTACTGGGCCGTCTTCTGGATGCCTATTCGCTTCTTCGTCGGCCTGCAATGGCTGCAAGCCGGCGAGCACAAGCTCCGCGATGGTGCCTGGATGAGCGGTGGCTCGTCGCTGCAAGGCTTCTGGGAGCGCGCCGTCGCCGTCCCCGAACCACCTGGTCGGGCGGCCATCACCTATAGCTGGTACCGCGATGTCCTACAGTACATGCTCGACCACGAGTGGTACACGTGGTTCGCCAAGGTCGTGGCCGTTGGTGAGTTCATGGTTGGACTTGGACTCATTGTCGGCGCACTCGTCGGTATCGCGGCCTTCTCGGGAACGTTGCTCAACGTCAGCTTTATGCTGGCCGGCACAACCAGCAGCAATCCGGTCCTGTTCGCGCTGACCGTCTTTCTGGTGCTGGCCTGGAAGGTCGCGGGGGCCTGGGGTGTTGATCGTTTCCTGATTCCGCTGCTTGGATCCCCGTGGACACCTGGCTCGCTGGCTCGCCGCCGTGTGCCAGTTGTGAGCGAGGTACCTATAGCTTGAACCTCCGGACGCAACTGGCACACGGTGGAAGAGGTGGGGAACCGCTTCCCGGAGATCCAGTGTACGACGGCCTCCACCTCGGCTACGAGTGTCGTGGCTGTGGACCGGCCGCGCGAGTTACCCCACTGCGAGCGATGAGCGGTGCGAGTCGGCGGGAGTAACGTGAGGGGAGACTGACGATGCAGGAGTCCAGCGGGCCGCTCGCGAGCGGGAATCGCTATCACGTCTCGCCAGACCTTCTGCAGGTCACCGACGCTACCGGTACCCCGCTCGCAACCGTCGCACGGGACGACATTCGTTCAGTCACGCAATCCGTCCTCGCATTACTGTGGGGCGTCATGGTGGCGCTTCCGTGCTCCTTGCGACGGTGAATGAGGCCGAGGCTCAACGCCTCGTAAACATCCTCCGTCCTGCCGGGTCGTCCCGTTCCTGGATCAAGATCGCCGGCATCGTCGCGGCAGGACTCATCGCCCTGTGTGTTGGCAACGCCATCTTTGGCGCGCTCTCGGATCTTGATGAGCCCGATCGCACGCCCTCCACGGCGACGATGACTGCAACCAGCATCACGTCCACCGCAACGTCGCTCGCCCGCAACGGTACTCCGGCAACCACCGTCGCACAGTCGCCCGTCAGTGCGCCGGCGATCGCCCCGGTCGCGTCAACCACGGCGTTCGCTAGCGGCGGTACGATCGACGACGTCGAGAGCAGCGCCGCCGCACACTGCGACAATCGCCTCCGACGTCGTGCTCTGTCTGCCCAACGCAACGTGCTCCGACTATACGACGCCGACCGGCACGAACAGCAACGTCGAGGTACTCGCAGCAGCCATTTCTGATGCGGAGGGCCATCTGCGATGGCAATGGGAGATCGGTGGCAACACTGCCACTGGCCAAGGCACGGTGCAGGTGAACTGCGGTGGCGCGACCGTGCGTGTCGTCATCACCATCAAGCCGCAGTGACACGTGCGCCCATCGCGGCGGCGTGCTCGATCAGGTCTCACGCATTCTCTCGTGAGGCATCGCGATCGAAGTACACCGGTGAGGCTTGGATCGCTGCGAGCGTGATGTTGATGTGGGCGTGTATGAGCCGTTCGGAGACGATCTTGATGTGCGTGCCTTCTTTCATCAACAGCGTCGCGAGGGTACGCCTCATGTTATGAAACCTGATCGTTGGGAGGCTGGTTGCCTGTCATGGGTCGTCCCGGTCATCCTCCGACGTAGGCTGCGAGGTGCTCACCGGTGAGGGTCGAGCGTTCGGCGACGAGGTCGGCGGGCGTGCCTTCGAAGACGATTTGGCCTCCGTCGTGACCGGCGCCTGGGCCGAGGTCGATGATCCAGTCGGCGTGCGCCATGACTGCCTGGTGATGCTCGATGACGATGACCGACTTGCCGGAATCGACGAGTCGATCCAGCAGGCCGAGTAGTTGCTCGACGTCGGCGAGGTGCAGGCCGCTTGTCGGTTCGTCGAGGACGTAGATCTCGCCGCTGTTGCCCATCTGCGTCGCAAGCTTGAGACGCTGGCGCTCGCCACCGGACAGCGTCGTGAGCGGCTGGCCGACGGTGAGGTAGCCAAGGCCAACATCGGACAGTCGTTGGAGGATCTTGTGGGCGGCGGGTGTGCGCGCTTCACCGTCGCTGAAGAACGCTTCTGCTTCAGCCACTGACATTTCCAGCACCTCAGCGATGTTTCGCCCACCGTAGGTGTACTTCAGCACTGACGCGTCGAAGCGTTTGCCCTCGCAGTCCTCGCAGGTGGTCGCAACGCCAGCCATCATGGCGAGGTCCGTGTAGATGACGCCAGCGCCGTTGCAGGTTGGGCAGGCACCCTCGGAGTTCGCGCTGAAGAGCGCGGGCTTTGCGTCATTCGCCTTCGCGAACGCCTTGCGGATCGGGTCGAGCAGTCCTGTGTACGTCGCCGGGTTGCTTCGGCGCGAGCCCCTGATCGCGGACTGGTCGATCGCGACGACTCCATCGCGCTGTGAGACGGAGCCGTGGATCAGCGAACTCTTGCCCGAGCCCGCCACGCCTGTGATGACGACGAGGACGCCAAGCGGGATATCGACGTCGATATCCCGCAGGTTATGCGTGCAGGCTCCGCGTACTTCGAGTGCGCCTGAGGCAGTTCGTAGCAAAGGCTTCAGCGATGCGCGGTCGTCGAGATGCCGCCCGGTGATCGTGTCAGTTGTTCTTAGCCCTGCGACCGTACCTTCGAACACAACTTCTCCACCGCCAATGCCAGCGCCGGGTCCGAGGTCGATGACGTGATCGGCGATCGCGATCGTTTCGGGCTTGTGCTCGACGACGAGCACCGTGTTGCCCTTGTCACGGAGTTGCAGGAGGAGATCGTTCATCCGCTGGATGTCGTGTGGGTGGAGTCCGACGGTCGGCTCGTCAAAGACATAGGTGACGTCGGTGAGCGAGGAACCGAGTTGGCGGATCATCTTGACGCGCTGCGCCTCGCCACCTGAGAGCGTGCCTGATGGTCGGTCGAGGCTGAGATAGCCGAGGCCGATCGTGGCGAAGGAGTCCAGCGTTTCGCGAAGTGACGCAAGCAGCGGCGCCACCGATGGCTCGTCCAGGCCGCGCACCCAGGCTGCGAGGTCGCTGATCTGCATCGCGCAGGCGTCCGCAATGTTGATCCCGTTGATCTTAGACGACCTCGCCTCCGGGCTGAGCCGGGTGCCGTCGCACTCGGGACAGGTCGTGAACGTGATCGCACGATCGACGAAGGCGCGGATATGCGGCTGAAGGGAGTCGACGTCTTTGGAGAGCATCGACTTCTGGATTTTTGGAATCAATCCTTCGTAGGTCAGGTTGATGCCGTCTACCTTGATCTTGGTGGTCTCCTTGTGGAGCAGATCGTGCCGTTCCTTTTTCGTGTACTTGCCGATTGGCTTGTCCGGATCGAAGAATCCACAGCCACGGAAGATGCGGCCGTACCAGCCATCCATGCTGTAGCCGGGGATGGTCAGTGCACCTTCGTTGAGTGAGAGGTTGTCGTCGAAGAGCGCCGAGAGGTCAAAGTCGGTGACTGATCCCATGCCCTCGCAGCGTGGACACATGCCGCCGAGACGGTTGAATGTCGCCTTCTCGGTTTTCGTCTTACCCGCACCGCGTTCGATGGTGATCGCTCCACTCGCCCGGACCGAGGGAACATTGAACGAATACGCGTTAGGTGGGCCGATGTGAGGCTGCCCGAGCCTGCTGAAGAGGATGCGAAGCATCGCGTTGGCGTCGGTGACAGTGCCGACCGTGGAGCGGGCGTTTGCGCCCAGTCGCTCCTGATCGACGATGATCGTTGTCGTCAGCCCTTCGAGGATGTCGACGTCGGGCCGCGCCAGTGAGGGCATGAACCCCTGGACGAAGGCACTGTAGGTCTCGTTGATCAACCGCTGCGACTCAGCGGCGATTGTCCCGAACACGAGCGAACTCTTGCCCGAGCCGGACACGCCGGTGAACACCGACAGACGACGTTTCGGGATCTCGATGTGGATATCTTTGAGGTTGTTCACGCGCGCGCCGTGGACGCGGATCATGTCGTGGGTGTCGGCAGCGTGTGGCGCATTCGATTGCGGTGTCGTTCTCGTGGCCGTGCTCATCACGTCTCCATCTGTCGGGCTGTCGAACCGTCACGAACCCGATTCATTGTTGTGGTTGTCGAGCGACATGTCCATCTTGCATCGACGACCTGTTAACAACTGGTCTGGTGGCTCCCGAGTTCGCAGGGATCGTCGATAACCGGATGACATTCATCCGGCGATCATTGAACAGGATCGATCCAGGAGCAAGCGCGAACGAAACCACAACGTCGAGGTCGCTTTCAAGTTGTCGATGAATCCAACCGATTCTTCGTCTTATTCCGCTGCCGTTGGCGATCGCAGTCGCTATTGACGATGGTGGTGGATCACCCTAGATACACTGGTGATCCTATACCTTGTACTGCCATGTATAATGCTGCTAGATAAGCGGACAATCGCCTACGTGATGGATGGGATCATGGAGATCAACAAGGATCTGATCGCCGCGTCCTCGACGCCAATCGTTCTGGCGATTCTGTCCGAGGCGGACAGTTATGGCTACGCGATTCTCCAACGAGTGCGGGATGTATCCAGCGGTCGGATGGAGTGGACCGACGGGATGCTGTATCCGGTTCTCCACCGTCTAGAGCGGCTCGGCCACGTCGACGCGCGCTGGGAAACGGCGGAGAGTGGTCGACGACGCAAGTACTACCGAATCACGTCCCAGGGTCGGGCGCAACTCGCGGAAGATCGGCGTCAGTGGGACGCTGTGGATGCGACGTTGCGTGGAATCTGGCAGTCGCTCTCATTTCCTGAGCCAGCTAGCCGTCGAAGATCAACTGCTCCAATCCCTCAGGGAGTTTGACGATGTTCGCGCCAGGGTATGCCGCATCGCTCGATGAGCAGATTGGCCAGTGGAGGAGCTATCTCCGTCACCGCCGGGCCATCTACGATGTTGATGTTGCGGAACTCGAAGACCATTTGCGCGAACAGATCGCGGGTCTGGTCGATGCTGGGCTTGCGACCGACGAGGCGTTTCTCATCGCGGTCAAGCGGATGGGCAACCTCGACGCGCTTTCAAGAGAGTTTGCTCTCGAGCATTCAGATCGCCTCTGGAAACAACTCGTCGTTGCCCAGGCTGATCCCAGGAAGGGACTAGCGAGCGTCAGAACGGATGCAATCGTTGCCGTTGTTCTCGCTGTGCTGGCGGCAGTATTCATTAAGGTGCCAGCCCTGTTCGGGATGCAACTGGATGCGGACGCTGGATTCTATGCTCGCAACCTGACCTTATTCGTTCTGCCGATTCTCACCGGGTATTTCGTGTGGAAACGTGGCCTCAATACGAGGACGGTCGGTTGGATGGCTTTCGCATTCGTCGTTGCAGCGGTCTTCGCCAACGCTTATCCCTTCGCTGCTGAAGGATCGACCGAGATATTGACGGTGTTGCACCTGCCGATTGCGCTTTGGCTGGTCGTGGGGATCGCCTACGCGGGAGCTCACTGGGGGAGTGCGAGTGGACGGATGGATTTCATCCGCTTTTCAGGCGAACTGTTCATCTACTACACGCTGATCGCGCTGGGCGGAGGCGTACTCATGGGCTTTATGGCGATGACGTTCCAGTCGATCGGAATTGACATCGAGCCGTTCTTCGAGTCGTGGCTGCTTCCCTGTGGTGCTGTCGGTGCCGCGATCAT
>JBGSWU010000278.1:0-5016 GCA_041751795.1 Thermomicrobiales bacterium | reverse complement strand
AGGTCGAATGGCGTGCTGGCGTGCCGTCGTTCAGTCTGTCGGTGCAGAAGCAACAGGGACGGACGCTTGGCTCGAAGTCATTCGGCACCGCCTACGCCTTCACCGGCGTCAACCCGCTCGATTTCGGCCAGGCCTACCAGTATCGCTTCGATGTCTCCGAGATGAAGGACCCACTGGTTCAAACGATCACCAGTTCTGGCTGGGCATATGTGCCAGTGGCGACGAAGGGCAAGGTTCGTCGATAGTCGACGAGGTCGTACCGAGCGGTTGCGACAGGACCGCTCCACATGCAGTCTATGGAGGGTTGAGTGAGACTCTACGATTTCCAGTGTGCTGCGCCGCAGAGTGAAACCCCGACGCTGATTTGCGTCCCGATCAGCCGAGGACTCCGATCAACGTCGTCATAAGTAAAGGACGAACCGGTGATTTGCGGTTAGTCGGCATTCCGCGTGGCCGAGAGGACGGTAGCGACAATGTCCTCGACGGCGTCGAGATCGAATGGCTTCGCGAGGAAGGCATCCTGCCCGGCGTTGAATGGCGTCGGTGGTGGTGCAGAACTCATGAGGATGCAGGCGATCCCAGGCATCGCCTTGACTCTTCTGCACAAGGCGATGCCGTCCATCAGTGGCATCATGATGTCCGAGATGACGAGGTCGACGGGTGTATGGGCAAGCATGTCCAGCGCATGTGCGCCGTGGATCGCCTCACTGACCGCGTGGCCGCTGTCTGTGAGGACGGCGACCAACAGTTTCCGAATCGGTACATCATCGTCAACGACGAGGATGTGGGAGTGATTAGTCACCACTGCGGACTTCATAGATCGACCGTGCAACGCCCGTCATCCAACCCTCGGCCGGTGGCACAAGGCCGTCAACCACGACACCGTCCGGGGCGCGTATTGCATATGAGTGGAAGCGTTGATCCGTCATTCCAAAGCGCAACTTCAACACAGAAAGAGTCCGATGCAGGCTACCCTGGAACTCAGCCTGCCGGAGTAGCAGGAGATTTTCGGCAAGCACGGCCAATGCCGAGTCTGCAAAGGTCAGTTCGGACCCCACGATCGTCGGCACATCAAAGGTAAACAGGCTGGTGATATTGCGGGTACGGAGTGCATCAACGAGCGCCGCGAAGAAGTCTGCCTGACGTTCTGGATCGATCGCACGCTGCAACTCTGTAGCTGAGTCGATCACAAGTCGCTGAATTCCACGCTTGTCCAACTGTTCGAGGATCCTGTGCACGATAATGTCCGCTTCCATTTCGTAGGCAGGTACCTCGAGAATCGTGTTCAGATCCTGATCTTCACGGATCGCATCGTCCAAACCGAATGTGCGGGCTCGCTCATAGAGTTGCGCTGTATCTTCAGTGAACTCAATCATCAGCGATGGTTCGTTGCGTCGTGTGCCTTCGGCGATGAAATGCAGGCCGAGGAGCGTCTTGCCCGTTCCAGGGCTCCCAGCGATCAGCGTACTCGTGCCGATGGTGAGGCCGCCACCGAGCAGCGTATCAAGCATCGGGATTCCAAATGGGACGACAGCAGCGGTCCATGGCGTTTGCCGCCGACCGACAATCGTCTCCAATCGTGGATAAAGCGTAATTCCACTTTGATTGATGGTGATTGCGTGCCGACCCAGGAGTGGGGCTGCACCTCGCACTTTGTTGACGTCGACCAGCCTCCGATCGCGCAGGCCCATCGTCGTCCTCCCCATCCCGATGATCGTATCGGCGACTGTATATTCAGGCTCGTATACGTTGCGAGGCAGATCACCTTCCGTGGTCACGAGCGTTGTTGCGCCGATGATGGCGAGTTTGTTTCCCAAGGAATAGAGAAATGCGCCCGGCGTCGGCTCGTCCGGCAGGCTCCTGCGGATGCTTGAGAATCCGTCGAGGACGACAAGTTTCGCTCGCTGTTGGCGTGCCATCGCAACGATGGCGTCCTCGGTTTCTTCGAAACCTTTCCGGAGGAGGTCGATCAGATTTCCGAACTGGATCTCGCGACCGAGTCGTTCCTTTGAAAAGAACTCGAACATTCTCCCGTGAGCAATGAGTTTATCCTGGGTTTCGGAGTAGCCGATCAAAAAGAGGACACGATCCCCCTGCGCTGCTCGATGCTGAGCGATCTGTTGCGCGAGGATCGTCTTGCCGCTTCCCGGAACGCCAACCATGAGTACGATTGACCCAGGCAGGATTCCGCCACCGAGGGCGGTGTCCAGTCCCGGAACGCCAGTGGTCAGTGATGCTGTTGCATGTGCAATCATCAGTCGGAATGATCCCTCTCGTCCCAGATCAGGTGACCTCGAGTGGTCGTGGTAACCTGGCGCGCTTGCGCAGTGGCTCATACGCTGGATACGTGCCACCCTACAGCGGATGGCAGATGATCGTGCCATGCGTCGGTGTGATGGACATCAGCGATAGAGAATCATCCTGACATCGACTTTTCAAGGCACGAATCAGTTCAAGTTGGCGACATAACGCTGTTGCGCGTATGGGTGTGGCGTTCGACGGCGAGATCGTGACCATCAAGGAGTTGCGAACGTGCTGGCATCCGAAGATTCACCGCGCCTGCAATAGTGGGTGGCGCTGACGAGCACTGCCTATCACCTGCCTCACTCGTCGAGTGATGGGACCTCACTGCAGTCGTACAGCTGGCGTTGTGTACGTGGATGTGGAACAAAGGGCGAGTGTCACACACCGGCCTGAGGCGCTGCGACGTGCCGGGCGATGGCACTCGACACGTTCCCGAATGGCTGAGATCGATGTGCCTATTCCCCAGCGGCTGAGGCAGACGGTTGGCGGGTGATGGCTGGCGTTTGAAAGACCGGGCGCCAGCGGATCCAGATAGCGAGCAGCAGCAGGGCAAACGAGGCGGCCGCCAGCAGCGGCTGGATCGGCTCAAAGATCGTCAGCGCGCCACTCGTGCCGAGCAATAGCACAACGAGTTTGTTGCAGGTGGGGCAGCCAATCGCCAGGAACGAGAGGAATCCACCGAGCGTCGTGCGGCCCTGCTGGATTGAACACGCCCGCGACTGCGGCAGCGCATATGACGCTGCGAGGATACCGGCCAGCAACGCCGTCGCAACGAGAAAGACATAATCCTGCGCGCGAACCGGCGTCATCCGCCCGAAGATCGGGTTCGGGAGGACGTCGGTCGGGATGCCGATTGCCAGTGTCGTGAACGCGGCAGCGAGCGCTCCGTAGAGCAGCGCGTTCGGTAGATATGGCTTGATGTCGCTGAAAGGGGTCACTGGCGTCCTCCACGTTGGCAATTCATTGATGAATTGTGTCGCATCTGAAGGAGGATCGCCAGTCGTTCCCTGGCCCGCTCATCCACGATTGAATCTGATGCTATTCCTCGACGATCATCGCCGTCACCATTCCGAACATGCCGTGGTCGGATTCGGCGTGGGAGAGGATGTGGCAGTGGAACGCCCAGACGCCGACCTCGGTTGCTTCAACAATTACTTCCCATCGTTCGCCAGGGGCGATGTTGAGTGTGTCGCAGAGCCAGGGCATCGGCTGCAGGTAGCCGTCCTTGGCGATGACGAGTTGCGCCATCCCGTGCAGGTGCATTGGGTGGATCATCAAGCCCTCGTTCATATAACGGATGAGGACACGTTCGCCCTTTTTGGCGATGACTGGCTGGGTGGCTGGGAAACCCTTGCCATTGATCGAGAATCCGCCAAGAGGACCGTCGTTGAGAATCATCGTGTACTCGCGATCGAAGGCAGGTCGCGATGCGGGGTCCTTCGGTTCGACGATGAACGCGCCGAGCAGCCCCATCGTCACCTGGAAGGCGGCGTTGTGGTGCGAGTGGTACATATGCGAGCCTGCGTTACCCTCCCGGATCGGAAACTCGTAGACGAACGTCTCGCCCGGCTTGATCGGCGGTTGGGTCAGAAACGGCACGCCGTCCATATTGTTCGGAACGATCAGGCCGTGCCAGTGGACACCGGTTGACTGCGGCAGGTTGTTGGTGACGTTGATGCGGACCTTGTCGCCTTCGGTGACGCGAATCTCCGGGCCGGGAACGACGCCGTTGTAGGCCCACGCCTCGTAGAACTTGCCTGGTTCGACTTCCCATTCAATCACCGAGCAGGTCAGGTCGAAGACTTTAACATCGCCGTCCATCGTGTATTCGAGCGGCTGGCCGCCGAGTCCTTCCGTCGCCGCCGGGAAGGCGAGAATGCCCGCCTCATGCATCCGGTCCATCTCGTCATTGTCGAATGGTTTTTCTGCATTGTTCGGCGTGGTTGCGGTGTCGCCGTCAGCCGTGATCGTGAAGGTGCCGACCATCCCCGCCTGGGCGTGGCCGGGTACGGCACAGATGAAGTCGAACTCGCCTGCTTCGTCCGGCGTGAACTCGACAACCATCTGCTCGCCGGGGCCAGCGCCAGCGTACGGGTTACCTGCGCTGGTTGCCGTGTCCCAGATCCCGGACATGCGCTGGTTGAAGGATTCGGGCTGCTCGACCGAGGCGAGATCGCTGACCGGCATGCCCTCGGCGTACCAGTCATGCTCAATTGCGCCGCTATTGACGAATGTCAGCCGGACTGTCTGGCCAACGGTCGCGCTCAGTGTCGCTGGTTCGAACTTCATCATGTCGGTTGCCGTGATGGTCAAGTCAGCAGTGGCTGGTGCTGCCTGCGCGTTGGATGAGGTGCCGTGGTCCATTGCAGGGGTAGCCGCTGGCGGAGTGATCACCAGGCCGCTGGTGTTGGGGGTTCGGACTCCTTCTGCGTCGTCATCAGTACCGCAGGCATTGATGAGCATCGCTGCGGCAGGCAGGCCGAGTCCCAACGCGCCTGCCTGCTTCATCAATGTTCGGCGATTCATTCGTGACGTTTCAATTGAGTTTGCCATTCGAGTTTCTGTACTCCTTCTTCTTTCTTCACATACCTGGAGTCGTTGGAAAATGGGTTACAACGTGTACCGGCGGTGACCTCACGGGTTTGCCGCCTGCGCTGGGTGGCTGCGCTGCCTGGATGTCGCACCTTTCATTTCACCCGCCGAATCCCGCCA
>JBGSWU010000277.1:0-15420 GCA_041751795.1 Thermomicrobiales bacterium | reverse complement strand
ATAGAGATCATGCAGGCGATCAGTTGCTGGAACGGGGTGTCAAACCCCAACTCGGCCAGATCAAACAAAGCCGCCTTTGGCCAGGGCTGGACTGCGTTCTCGATGCCGGAGAGGGCTTCGTCGATGTCGAACTCACGCTTGACACGCTCGGACTTCTCAGTCATGCGTTCCTCCAGTTCCGATCGTCGCAGAACCGGGGCCAACGTGTTGGCTCGTCAGGGCAACAAGGTGTGACGAACGGGCCATTTCCCCGGACAGGTGTACGTACGAGAATGACGTCAGGCATGGTCCAATGACGGTTGGCGATCACGATGAGGGTTGTGGTTGATGAAGGTGCTTGTCGGGTTCGAGGCAATCCTGCAACAGGTCAATCGAACGATTGACCCACTGAATGGCCGGTTGCCGAAGGATCGCCCTCGGCCTGCTCTCCAACTCCTGCCTCGACATTCGGCACCGATTGCACCACGAGGTCATGCCACATCCAGGACCGCTGCACTCGACCGCGCACAGTCGTCCTCCGAGCAGCGCGGGATCGTCAATGCGATCGACGACATGCGATCGCTGCTCGATCCCAGCGAAACACAGTCCTCGCTCCCCGGATAACGAACGGTCAGCGTTTCACCGTTTCACACAGGTATAGGCTGCATATGTTTTCGTTGGGCGATAGGTCGCCTGTTGGATCGTGAAGCCTGAGCGTTCGAGAAGTGGCTCAAGCAGCCAGGAGAACGTGCTGTATTCGGTCCGCACATGCGTTTCCAGTTCGTCTCTCGTCCAGCCATCTTCTGGTCGTTCGCGGGCGGTAGCGAGCCAGGCTTCGATCGTACTCGTGATCTCATTGGGGTTGAAGTCGTACACCAGATCGTGGATTCGCAGGATTCCACCGGGTTTGAGGATCGCTGCAATCCGTTGGAGCGCGATTGCTTTCCAGAAATCCGGCAGGTGGTGGAGCGCGTTCCGCGAGTAGACGATGTCGGCTGGGTCGCCAGTGTGCTCGTAGGAGAGGAATCCTGCCTGAACGATCTCCAGGTTACCGATGCCAACCTCCTGCGCCTGCGTGCGCATGTAGCTCAGCATCGCGGGTGAGACATCGACAGCAATGATGCGACGGCACAATGGAGCGACTGCCAGCGCAAACGTCCCGGTTCCGGCACCGAGGTCGACGACGACGCTGTTCTTGTCCAGCCCCATCGAGCGCAGGATCGCCAGGTCATCCGTCGTGTCCGTCGCTGATTTCCGGTCGTAGGTGTCCACGTACGTAGGGTCGAGATGCTCTTCGCCAGCGTGCTCGAGTTCGTTCGGGAACCATCCGGGCCGTTGCATGCGCACTCCTGTATTGCTCGTACGTATGGATCCACAAACGCAAACCGCTCCGTCAGCGCATGGACGCGGAGCGGTTCACTGCGGAAATTCAGGTTACTCAGCCGCCTGTGAGACTGTGAAGCCTTGCATCTCGGGTGTGTCGGTGTAATCGACGACGAGGTCGGAGAAGGCATCCGCGAAGCTCGCCGGAACGACCAGCACTGGCTTGCCGTCGCGCTCGATTACCTGATCGTCGGGTTGCGGCTCTGCGGCGACGAATCCGAGTTCACCGGCTTCGCGAGGAACGAGTGCGATCCCCTGACCGGCGGGCAGCGAGTTTTCGTCGCGAACGGCTTCGAGCTGATCCAGAGCCTTATCTGTGACGTGTACCATCGGGCATGTCCTTCCATTCGGTACGCGTGTCGGTTCGTCATATTCGGCTGGCTGCGTCAGTTGACGAGCCACCCTACTCACCCTATCACGGGTGCCAAACACGCTTCGGAATGGGATGTTTCATCCAGCGGTCGCCTCTCATACGGCTGCTGGCGCTGGTCTCTTCGGTTGTTGTCTATGCAGATTCTGGTGGGTTGCTCGTCGAAAGCGACAGGAACAATCGTCATGTCGTGTCGCCCTCAGGGCCATGATGCGTGACGGCGAATCCTGGCAGCCACCAGCCACGGCTGGCACGTCACAAAGGTGACCATCACCGGAGTCACTGAGTCATTCGCCACCGTGAACATGTCCAAAAGGGAGACGACTCCCTGCCGTGTCATCCTGAACCGCAGTGAAGGATCTCCCCTGCGTTCTCACCTGGATGGCATCGTTCAGCCGAGAGGGCATCGCTTGCCTGAACCATCCAGCCCGTCAGGGCAGAGAGATCGTTCACTGCGGTTCAGGATGACACGGGGGAGCGGGTCTTTCCCTTTTCAGACAGATCTACGGTGGTGTTCTACGCAGGATGACACGGATGGTCGATGCCATTTCAGCGGACGAGCGTTCCAGGTCGAGTTCTCAGTATCGCTTCTGCTTCCGCGACGATCCTTCGGACGATGTCAGCGGCAGGTTCGATTCCGGCGACGAGTCCTGCGCTGTTTCCTGCCAGCGTCCGAGCGACGCTCGTATCCCCGGCGGCGGCTGCCTGCTGTAGTTGCTCGTGCAGTTCTGATTTGCGCGCAGCGACTTCGGTTTCTCGTCCGTGCCAGGTAGCGGTGAACTCGTTGCGGAGGATGCGCTCTGCGATGACCTCAGGGAATGGGGCATCCGAGACGATGTCGTAGACCCGTGTCAGGATGAAGTCGTCGGTTCCGGCCGCGACGATTCGTTGTTTGTCCGATTCTTGACCGGTTGATTCGAAGCTGGCGACAAATCGTGTACCCATCCACGCGCCATCGGCACCGAGCATCAGCACCGCTGCCAGTCCACGCCCATCGGCGATACCACCAGCGGCGACGACCGGGATGCCGCCGACAACGTCAACGACGGCTGGGACGAGTGGCAACGTCGCGCTCACCATGCCGGTGTGACCACCTGCTTCCATCCCCTGGGCCGCGATGACATCCGCTCCGGCCTCGGCAGCGGCTTTCGCTTGCGCGACCGTCTGGACCTGCACCATCGTTTTGAGTCCGACCTTCGCGGCTGCCTGGATGTACGGCGTCGCGTCAGCGAACGCATGACTGATGACCGGAACCCGGTATTCGAGGACAACCTCCATCAGTTCTTCAGTATCGGGGGCTGAGGTAATAAACCCGACGCCAAAGGGCCTGTCGGTTTGTTGCCGGACGAGTTGGATCTGATCGCGGAGCCACTCCGGACCTTGCAGACTCCCGCCGATCATCCCCAGGCCACCGGCAGCAGAAACCGCAGCCGCCAGCGCCGCGTCGGCACTCCCAGCCATTGGCGCACTGATGATCGGATGCTCGATCTCAAGGACGTCGCAGAGACGTGTGTGCAGCATGGGAACCTCCCATCGTACTGGATGACAATTGTCACCACGATAGCATGTTGCCGTTGATTGATGGTCCGTTGATTTCGTTTGTCACAAGGCAACGTGATGCGAGGCTCAGCCGATCAGGTGGCTGGTTGCTGCATGACATGTTGCTGCGCACCGCGGGGCAGGAATCCGAGCGCGATCAGACCGCCGAGTATGCGCACGCAGGCGCTGGCACTGAGGACTGGGACGAGACCGATCGAATCGCCACAGACGCCACCGATGGCAAGTCCGAGGAGCAGCGCCAGTCCCTGCACTGAACGAAGCGCGCCGAAGACACGTCCACGGAATGCATCGGTCGTCTGCTCTTGTAGGAGCGCTTGCCTGCCAGCGATACCGGCAACTGCTGGGAATCCAGCGATGACCATCCAGCCCATTGCAACGCCGACGGCCGGCGTGCCGAGAGCGGCGATCCGGTGGGCATTGAATGCTCCCAGATCGGCGAACCCAAGTCCGAGCATGCTGCCGCCGATCAGCCAACGCTTTGTGAATCGATGGCCGATCCGAACGACGATCAATCCGGCGGTGAATCCACCGATCGCCTGGGCGGTCGCGAGAAAGCCAACCTGGGCAGGCGTGCCCCCGAGGACATCCAGGACCAACGGGGCCAGTCCAAGCGTTAGAAAAATCCCTCCCGCGATGTTGCCAAGGGAAGAGGCGGCGAACAGCACCTTCAGTGATTGATCCTGACGAACAACGCGCATTCCGGCGCGCCAGTCGTTCGCCACGCGGACGACGTGTGATCCAGTCGGCTCAGTAGTTGGATCGCGTTCTGGTCGGCCATCGGCGGTGATCATGCTGAGAAGGATCGCGGAGCCGACAAACGAAGCGGCGTTGAAGATCGCCGCTCCGGCGAAACTGATCTCTGCGTAGAGCAGCGCTCCAATTGCCGGACCAATTAGCATTGCGAGGTTGTCGTTGAGCGCATTCATGGCGTTGGCGGCGACTAGCTTCTCCTTACCGACGAGCTTTGGCAGAAACGCGCTTTCGGCTGGCGAAAACAAGAGGCCGACAGTGCCCAGGGCGGCTGCAACGGAGTAGAGCAATGTGAGGCTGTTCGGCGCGGCGAGTATTGGCAGGAGCACTACTGATTGGACGATGCTGGAAACGACCATCGTCGTTTTGCGGTCCCAACGGTCGACAAAGACACCGGCAATCGAGCCGATCAGAATACCGGGCAGGAAGCTCGCGGCGAAAGCGGCAGCAGTCGCAAGGGTTGAATCTGTCAGGCGATAGATATGAAGCGGCAGAGCGATCGTCATCGCTCGATTACCGGCGAGTGAGACGAACCCAGCCATCCACAGCAGCCCGAAGTCACGGTTACGCAGGATGGTGAACATAACGCTCCATCAGGCGAACATCGGTCCAGTCGCTGAGGCGAGGCAGGGGAGTATGCCAGATCGATGAGGCTGGGAGTAGACGATCGAAGTGTCTAGTCGCCAGCGAACGAGAGGCCGCGTTCGGCAAGTGCGCTGCGGAGGATTCGGATTCCCTTCGGGCCCATGCCATGCAATGCCAGAATCTCCGCTTCGCCGTGCCTCGTTAGTTGGTCGAGCTGGGTGACGCCGATGCTGGCGAGCGCGCGGCGAGAGGGGTTGGAGAGTCCGGCTGGCAGGTCGATTTCCGATTGTGGGTTTGTTGTCATTGTTGATCCTTCACTCCTCGTCAATGATTCCCAATCCGCGCCACGTCGGGCGACTCAATCGTCGATCGCCTGATAGACCGAGGTCAGGAAGTCGTCGAAGAGCTGAAAGTAGCCGACGCGCTGGCACATCATGATGCTTATCAAGTCTTCACTAGGGTCGGAGGCCCAGACTGTGCCGAGGCCGCCGTCCCAGCCGTAGCGGCCAGGCGACGAGGCAACGCCGTCACGGCGGAGAATGGTCGAGACGCCAAATCCCCAGCCACGGTTCTCGCCAAGCAGGATGCCGCCGGTCGCGATCTGTTCGGGTGTGAGCTGGTTGGTCGTCATCGCATGGACCGACGGGCGCGACAGGATACGCTGGTCGCCGTGCTTGCCGTTGTTCATCAGCATCTGAGCGAACACGAAGTAGTCGTCGATCGCTGAGACCAGCCCGGCGCCAGCGTCCGCGAATGCTGGTGGTCGACTGTAGGCGCTGCCGCTGGCCGGATCGAACAGCTTGAGTGTGTCGTCGTCGTTCACTCCCCAGTAGCAGTCGGGCAGGCGGTCGAGCTTGCCGTGTGGGACATGGAAGCCAGTGTCGTGCATCCCGAGCGGCTCGAAGATCCGTTCGCGGAGAAACGATTCCAACGACTGGCCGGTGACGCGGGTGATGAGAACCCCCAGGATATAGGAACCAGTGTTGTAGAGCCAACGTTCGCCCGGCTGGTGGAGAAGCGGCAATGTTGCCAGCCGCTGCATCCACTCGTCGTAACCGTCCGGCGAGTCGGGGTCCGGTGGACCAAAGCCGCCGATTCCCAACTCGTTGACAGCCTGCAGGATCGGATACTCGTCCGGCGATTCCATCAGCATGCCGTAGCCCAGACGGAAGGTGAGCAGATCGCGCAGCGTAATCGGCCGATTGGCCGGGACAGTCTCATCGATCGGTCCGTCGATCCGCGCCAGCACCCGACGATCCGCCAACTCAGGCAGGAATGTATCGACCGGGTAGTCCAGCCGCAACCGGCACTCCTCGACGAGGATAATCGCCGCGACAGCCGTGATGGGCTTCGTCATCGACGAGATACGGAAGATCGAGTCGCGCTGCATCGGGACGCCGCCATTGGCCGACATCGTGCCAATGACATCAACGTGTATCTCACCATGACGACAAACGAGGGTGACGAGTCCGGGCACCTCCCCACGTTCGACGTACCCGCGCATCGTCTGGTGCATGCGGTCGAGGCCAGCTTTGGAAAACTTCCTGGGTGTCATCGAAAACTCCTCCTTCCCCGATACCATCAATCAGTAGTGATGATCGGTTCCGCGAAGGTAATGACGTTCCCTTCGGGGTCGGTGATCGTGGCGAAGCGGGCTTTGTCGCCCGTGGTGATCGTGCCGTCGGTCGATCCGCGCTCGGTCAGTGCTGCGATGTCTGCCTGCAGATTGTCGACGATGATCGTGGCGAGGCTGGCACCAGCGTGAGCAGCGTCACGGAGAAGTTGCACGCCGCCTCCTGTGGAAAATTCCCACTGGGCGAGGCCGTCCATCGGCAGTTTGTCAGCGGGTCGACCCAGCAATCGCTCGTACCACTTGAGTGCGATGTCGAGATCGCTCACGGCAACGACTGCATAGATTCCGGTAATCGCCATTGATTGTGCACTCCAGTTTCGTGTTTGGTCCGGACGTCGCTATTGCCCTCGCTGGTAGCAGAGGAAGACGACGCCGGAATCGAATGTGACGGATTCAACCAGTTCAAGGTTGTGTGTCGAGTTCGGAGACGGGAACATCGGGATACCGCTTCCGAGAACGACAGGTTGAAGGTAGATCTGGTACGCGTCGATCAGTCCATGGTGCATGAATGAGGCGGCGATGCCAGCACCGCCGAGTGACATATCGCGACCCGGCAGTGCCTTCAGCTCGTTGACTTCGTCGACGATGTTGTCGCGAACCAGCCGGGAGTTCCACTCGACCCGTTCGAGCGTCGTCGAGAAGACGACCTTCTGCATTCCCTGCCAGATGCGAGCATATTCGACCTCGTAGTTGGGCGCGTCGGGATTCTGGGCCGCGGTTGGCCAGTGGGCGGCCATCGTCTCGTACATCCGCCGGCCATATAGATGGGTATCGACGTCGGCCTCACGCGTGTTGATGAAGGAATGCAGGTCTTCAGTGATGATGACCCAATCGAGATCGCCGTTCGGTCGAGCGATGAAGCCGTCGAGTGACATCATCATTTCGTAGATCACGCGTCTCATCATGAGCCTTTCAATCAATGCCATCCGGCGTTACGTGCGCGGCGTCAGCGAATTCATGAACGGCTGCCGAGTCGTCGGCGCGCTGATTCGTCAGACAACGGCTTTGGTCGGCAAAACTGTCGCTAACGGGGCGAATCTCGATCCCGCCCATTCGTGCCGGGGGCACCTTCGAGGCGACGCGGATTGCTTCGTTGAGGTCCCTGGCCTCGATCAGGAGATAGCTGCCGAGTTGCTCAGTTGCTTTGAGATACGGACCGTCGGTGATCGATAGCCCGTCGCCATGGACACGGATCGATATCGCGGTCAGGAGAGGCACGAGCGCGTCCGCGCTGTCGCAATAGCCACGCTGACACATTTCCTCGGTGTATGCGACGGTCTCGGCGAGGAAAATGTTGTAGTCATTCGCGGAAAGCGCCGCCAGTTTGTCTGGGTCGTGGTAGATCAGACACAGGTATTTCACGATCGGCTCCAAGGTATCCAAAGGGATTGGTTGCTTTGACTACGCGTCGTCCGGCATCGGTATGTCGAGGAAAGCGGCGATCATCGCGCTCACCCAATCAGCGTGGTCGAGGATGCCGAGATGCGACGTGCCGGGAATGATGGCGAGTTGTGACGTTGGCATCCCGGCCAGATCTCCGAATACCCCGCCGCCGAGTAACTTGAACATCTCGACCGCGTGTTCGAGGCGCGTACCGTCGGAATCACCGATGACGAGCAGCGTCGGCGCGGTGATCGCGCGAATGTCGTCGACAGGCACGTCATATGGCGCGAGATCGAGCGCTTTGAGTTTCTCGACCAGGGTGGGAAACGCGTCAGGATCGGGCGCGACATCCTTGTAGGCAGCTTCCCACGGCGATCCGGCAAACATCTCCGGAGTGATCGTCTCGATCATCGGCAGCATCTCCGGGTGGGCACCGTCCATGTTGTAGGTGATGGAGATCGGGACAAGTTTGCGGACGAGTTCCGGATGGCGGATGGCGAGCTGGAGGGCAGCCGCGCCACCCATGCTGTAGCCGACGATATCTGCCTGCTCGATGCCGAGGTGGCGTAGGACCGCCGCCCCGTCGTCGCCTAGGTTTGGGTACGTCAAGGGGCGGTCAATATCGGCCGTGCGGCCATGCGCCTGGGATTCGACGGCGATCACTGTTCGGATTTCAGCCAGCCGAGACACGTACGGCTCCATCAGATCGACGGTCATGTATGCGCCGTGCATCAGCAGGAGCGGTGGGCCGCTGCCGTGTATCTCGTAGTACATCTGGAGCCCGTTGACCGGCGCGTATCCAGTACGTGGTGCATTCGCCATCGTGACACTCCCCACACGCAAACAGCGATGATTCATCGCCACGCCGCATTGCCTTGACACTGAGTAGTCGTTCGGGAAGCGGCGAAATCGACAATGCGACGTTTCGTTAAAGCCAACAGGTGTGAGAAACGCGACTGCCCTCGGAAAGCCAGATTCGTCCCGGCTTTCCGAGGGCAGTACATGAGTCGCGTAGATTCCCGCTAGTCCTCCGGGATACCTGCCAACTCGATGACCTGGCGAACCTCGACGGTCCCGGTGCGGGCGCCGGGAATCCTGGCAGCAATCTCGATCGCTTCGTCCATCGTCTTCGTATCAACCAGGTAGTAGCCGCCGAGTTGTTCGCGCGTTTCGGCGAACGGCCCGTCGGTCACCATCCGCTTCCCTTCGCGAATGCGGACGCTGGCAGCCGTTGGTGATGGGTGGAGCGGCGAGGTCGCGAGAAACTGCCCCTTTGCCTTGATGTCGTCGACGAGTTCGAGCGACTCGGCGTAGCACGCTTCCCGGTACGGCTCGTCCCAATCCCGCTCAGTCCCATACACCAGCAGCATATATTTCATGCAATCTCCTTCGTCAGTCCATCACCCGGAGCACAAGCGCCATGTACAGCCGCGCAATGTTATCCACCAGCCATCGCACCGACGACTGCGAATGGCTCGGCCCCGGTCGCGACTGCTTCGGGGAGTGGGGCGTCTGGTGGTTCGTGCGAGAGATCCTGCGAGCAGGCGAAGAAGCGCAGGAATGGCCTGCGCTTCTTCGTTGTCTGGTCGCGGATTGTCCCACGCAGCATCGGGTAGGTGGCTTCAAGGGCGTCGAGGATGGCGCGCTGCGTCACCGGGGCTTCGACGGGGATTTCGACTTCCCGTCCGGTGTTCGCCAGGTTCCGTAGGTGGAACGGAAGCTCGACTCGAATCACTGGCGTCATCGCAACGTCTGCACTTCTACCGACGTGACTGCCGGAAGGTCGCGGACGATGGCGTTCCAGGTGTCACCGGAATCGTTCGATGCGTAGACCTGTCCGCCGGTCGTCCCGAAGTAGATGCCACACGAATCGAGCGAATCGACCGACATCGAGTCACGCAGGATGTTGACGTAACAATCCTGCTGTGGCAGGCCGTTGGTGAGGGCTTCCCATTCGTTGCCACCGCTTCGGCTGCGGTAAACGCGGAGCTTGCCGTCCGGCGGGAAGTGCTCGGAGTCGCTCTTGATAGGGACGACGTAGATCGTTTCCGGCTCGTGGGCATGGACGCTGATCGGGAAGCCGAAGTCGCTTGGCAAATTGCCGCTGACCTCGTGCCACATGCCACCTGCGTCGTCAGTGCGCATGACGTCCCAGTGCTTCTGCATGAAGATGGTATCCGGCTTCGATGGGTGCATCGCGAGGTTGTGGACGCAGTGGCCGACATCGGCGGTCGCGTCGGGCAGTTCGTAGTCGGATCGCAGCCCCTTATTGATCGGCAGCCAGGTCTTGCCGCCGTCGTCGGTTCGGAAGGCTCCGGCGGCTGAGATGGCAATGTAGATGCGGTCGGCGTTGTTGGGATCGAGGATGATTGTGTGGAGGCACATGCCGCCAGCTCCTGGT
This sequence comes from Thermomicrobiales bacterium, assembly GCA_041751795.1. Lineage (GTDB taxonomy): Bacteria > Chloroflexota > Chloroflexia > Thermomicrobiales > CFX8 > JBBECJ01. The sequence goes on along the minus strand of JBGSWU010000277.1, from coordinate 5,376 downwards.
TGCCAGAGCTCGCTCTTGACCTCCCGTAGTGCCGAGAGTTCGTGCCAACTCTTACCGCCGTCGGTCGACTTGAAGAGGGCAGCGTCCTCGACACCGGCGTAGACGGTGTCTGGGTCATGCAGCGACGGCTCCATGTGCCAGACGCGGGTGAACTCCCAGGGGTGTTGCGTGCCGTCGTACCACTGGTGGGTGCCGGGAACGCCGTCGTAGGTGAAATCGTTACCGACCGGTTCCCACGTCTTGCCGCCATCGTCGGAACGCTGGATCGTCTGGCCGAACCAGCCGCTGGACTGCGACGCGTAGATGCGATCCGGATCGACTGGCGACCCTTTGAGGTGGTAAATCTCCCAGCCTGCGAAATGAGGACCGCAAACGTCCCACTTCTCGCGCTTTTCGTCCGATGTAAGGATGAATGCGCCCTTACGTGTACCAACCAGGACTCGTACTCCGCTCATCAGTTCTCCGTCCTCTATGCGCTGTGATGCTCGCAAACCAACTTCATTAACCCGATCGGCATTGCCAAAATCGAAAATCGGCTCTGCCCACTGCCGATAGTGTACGTACACTGTGTCTGTATGGCAACTCCAGATCTGAGACGCGCAGATTGATTCCGTAATGTGCCCTTCGGTGAGCAGGTTCGCTGGATGTGTCCTCGCCGAATGAACCAGTTCACCTGCTGGTGGATGAGTCGAATGTGGACCGTGACGCCAGGCAGCGTTGAATTCAGAGACGGACTCCCATCGTATTGCGTGGACGTTCTGACGGTAGGTTGACGGGCCCGACGCCATTGTCAGGTCTCTCAACCCACCGTAATCTGAGTCGTTAACCCGCCGGGGCTGGCGTGTAGGTCAGGTAGAGCACACCAGTGCTGAAGGTCCTGGACTCGACCAGGTGAAGCGGATACTGGCTGTCGTCGTCGAAGAGACGCTTGCCCTTACCTGCAGCAATCGGGTGGACGAGGAGTCGGAGTTCGTCCAGCAAACCATCGCGCAGGAGCGAGCGGACGAGCGTTCCACTCCCGGTGATCGAGATGTTCTTACCGGGCTGTCGCTTGGCCTCGGCGAGTTGCTCGTTGACGTTGCCACTGATCAGCGTCGAGTTCTGCCAGTCAACCGAAGTGAGGGTGTTCGAGACGACGAGTTTTGGCGTCTCGTTCATGTATGGCGCGATGTCGATGTCATCAGCGGTCTGACTCGGCCAGAAACCAGCGAACTCCTCGTAAGTTCTGCGTCCCAGCAGCATCGTGTCTGCTGCTTTCATCTGCTCGTCGACGGCATTCCCCATCTCGTCATTGAAGTACGGGAAATGCCACTGGTCGGGCGCTTCGAACACGCCATCGAGTGCGATGAACAACCCTGCAACGATCTTACGCATCCGTGTTCCATGATCCTTCCGCGGTATTCAGAATCGTCACCACACTGTGACGACGGCACCAGGTGCCGGACGTGGTCTGCGCCTGCTACGCGCCAGAAGCCTGCGCTCGCAAGCGGTCTTCGGCCTCACGCAACTCTGGTGTCATTGCTTCGCCGAAATCCTCCATCTCGAAGATCTGGCGAATCTCGATTTCGGTGCCTCCATCGAAAGGAGCGCGCTTGATCCACTCGATCGCCTCGTCCATCGACGCGGTCTGAAAGATCCAGTACCCAGCGAGGAGTTCCTTCGTTTCAGCGAACGGACCGTCAGTTACCGTTCGCTCCGCGCCGGAGAATCTGACCCGAGCGCCCCGTGAACTCGGGTGAAGCCCTTCGCCAGCGACCATCACACCGGCGTTGACGAGTTCCTCGTTGTACTTCCCCATTGCGGTCAGCATTTCGGTGTCCGGCATCTTGCCCGCTTCAGAATCTTCGTTTGCCTTGACCAGGACCATGAATCGCATCGTTTCTTCCTTTCCCATCTGACTGCTGGATCATTCGGCCGGCTACCGTCGCCGTCCATCCATTCACTGAGTAGTCGTTCGGCGATGCGTGAAATCGACAGCATGTTCAGATCTGTCGTGAATCATTCCGATCTCACCGTCTGTCAGGGTGTGCGAGTGTAGTCAGCATGCCGACAATGATGGCGGCGGCGATGACGTGCATCGACAGGAGGATCGCAATCTGTCCATTGGAGGCGCCTTCTTCCGAGGGGAGAGCAAAGAGGTCCGGGAGGGCCGAGATGCCCAGTGCAATGGCGGCAACGATCAGGAATGTGCGTACCGGGTTGGCACTGAAGCGCTGTAGGGCGGTATAGACCAGCACGGCGATGGTGGAAAAGATGAACGTGAAGAAGATCGTTGGTCCGACGGACGCAAGGGGCAAGAAATCATCGTCATAACGGACGAACGTGCTACCGATATAGTAGAAGATCGCGTTGGCAAGAATGGCCGCACCGACCGTCGCCGCTCCGATCCGGATGAGTGTCCCACGGTCGATCGAGCGAGATGCTGCTGTCGTCGTGTTGGATGTGCCATCACGTTCCATAGCGCGTTCATCGTCCTTCCTTCTGGTGACCCGCTGGATGATCGTCACCTGACTTCAGTTGGGCGTCGTAACGTTTCCAGATCTGGAGTGTCCGTGCCCGGGATACCGTGAACGGGAGCGCACCCTCAACCGGTCACCGGATCAGTCCGGCAGGTCGGCCAGCCGCCGTTCGAGAAAACGACGCTCGGGCGCCAGTTGGGTGAGTTCGAGGGCACGCAGGTAGGCGTCGCGGGCGTCGGCGGTGTTTCCGAGGCGGCGTGAGAGTTCGGCTCGCGCGGAGTGCGCGAGGTAGTAGCCCTTCAAGTCACCGCGTTCCAGAATCGCGTCAATCGCGGCGAGGCCAACCGCCGGTCCGTCCCGCATTGCCAGTGCGACGGCGCGGTTCAGATCAACGACTGGTGACGGATCGACTTCTGCCAGAACGTCATAGAGCGCGACGATCTGCGCCCAGTCGTTATCGGAGGCGGTCCGTGCTTCGGCGTGGACGGCAGCAATCGCCGCCTGGATGGTATACGGCCCGAACCGGCGCGAACGAAGCGCCTGTTCGACGAGCGTGATGCCCTGCGCGATCTGTTGCTGGTCCCAGAGCATCCGATCCTGATCTTCGAGAAGGATGATGTCGCCGTTCGGCGATGTCCTGGCCGCGCGTCGCGATTCGTGCAACAGCATCAACGCTAGCAGGCCAACGACTTCCGGTTCCGGTAGCAGTTCGACGAGCAGCTTTGCCAGTCGAATCGCTTCGCCGGACAGGTCGGGCCGTGTTAACGACTCACCTGACGAGGCAGAGTATCCCTCGTTGAAGACGAGATAGATGACGTGGAGGACTGGATCGAGTCGTTCGGGTAGATCGGCGAGAGACGGCACTTCGTAGGGGATTCCAGCGTCGCGAATCCTTGCTTTGGCGCGGACGATCCGCTGGGCCAGCGTCGGTGGCGCGGTCAGGAAGGCTCGGGCGATCTCTTCCGTCGTCAGGCCACAGACTTCGCGCAGCGTCAACGCGATCCGCGCATCGGGAGCAAGCGCAGGATGGCAGCAGGTGAAGATCAGCCGTAGCCGGTCGTCCTCGACATTGTCGTCATCGTAGGCGGCAGGATCGCCAAGCGACTGGTCGAGGTCTTCGGCGAGCGTGACCAGCGATTTGTCGAAGCGGGCGCGACGGCGGATGGCGTCAATCGCCTTGAAGCGGCCCGTTGAAACGAGCCAGGCCCGTGGATTGGCGGGGATACCGTCCCGTGACCACTGCTCGACCGCCGCTGCAAAGGCATCGTGGAGGGCATCCTCGGCCCGGTCGAAGTCGCCAAGCAGGCGAATCAGGGTGGCAAAGACACGACGCGACTCGGTGCGATACATGTCATCGACGATGATGCGCATCTGTTCGATCGTCGTCTGGGGCATCATTTCTATCATGAGGTGTTTCGCGTCCATCTCCTGGCGTCATGAAGCACGCATCGATCGGACGATCCAGTGGGGAGATTGGAGTTGGGCTGCATCAGAATAGTGTTGGACGCCGATCTTGGCCGCAGCGTCAGCACGTCGTAGTTCTTCAGACGACCCCATTCCTCCCGTCGAACCTTATAGTAGAACAGGTGTCCTATACGTACAGTAACTGATTGTGCCACGATGTCAAGTACCAGTCAGCCAGTTTCTCTGTGCGAAAGCGTCCCGGTCGGTCTTGTCGTTGGTTCGCTGTCATCCTCGTCATCTTCCATCGTAGACACAGTGTCAAGCATAAACATGCCTCGATGATGCAATCGCTGGTATGACAGAGAGGCGGATGCCCGTACAATCCGCGGGAACGCTGGGGGTTGATGAAACACGACAACTCGGGGAAGGGTAGTGAATGAAAATCGGATATGCGCTGATGCTTGGCGAGCATGAGGAGACTGAGCAGCCGACTCCGTACACGGAACTGCGCACGATGGCGCTTCAGGCGGAGGAGGCAGGCTTCGACTCAGTCTGGGTCTACGACCACTTGCTGTATCGTTTTCCGGACCAGCCGACCCGTGGCATCTGGGAAAGCTGGTCGCTGCTGACCGGACTGGCCGAGGCGACCAGTCGCGTCGAACTTGGCACGATTGTGATGTGCACCGCCTGGCGTAACCCGGCGTTGCAGGCCAAGATGGCGATCACCGCCGACGAAATCTCCGGTGGACGGATCATCCTCGGTCTCGGCGCGGGCTGGCATCAGCCGGAGTTCGAAGCGTTCGGCTACCCGTTCGACCACCTGGCCAGCCGCTTCGAGGAGTCGATGCAGATCATCAACCCGCTCCTTAAAGAAGGCAAGGTTGATTTCACCGGGAAGTATTACAGCGCCCCGAACTGCGAGATGCGCCCGCGTGGTCCGCGTCCAGGTGGCCCACCGATCCTTATCGCGGCCAAGGGTGAGCGAATGCTGCGTTTGACGGCGCAGTACGCAGATCAGTGGAACACGGCCTGGCTTGGCAAGCCGACGCTACTGGCCGAACGGCGTGCTGCCCTCGAAGCAGCCTGCGAGCAGGTTGGCCGGGACCCATCAACGCTTGAGGTGACGGTCGGGGTGACGACGGCCTTCCCAGACCTCGCGCCGGACAAAATGCCGGAGGAGATCGACCCTGACAAGGTCCTGACCGGCACCGCCGAGGAGATGGCGGCTGTCTTCAAGGAGTACGAAGCGCTCGGCGTCGGCCACATCATCCTCGTCAGCACGCCCGACAACGCCGAGGCCGTCGCGCGGCTTGGTGAGGCGGTCACTGCCTACCAGGCGATGTAGATTCGGTCGGGATTAGGGATTCGGGATTCGGGATTCGGGATGCGGGTGGCGTCGGAGCGGCTTCTCTCATCAAGGAGTCCGAAGAGTCTGTTGAAGCGATCGATCGTCACCCCGTCATCCTGAGCCGCAGCGAAGGATCTCTCAACGCGGCAGATCGGAAGAGCACAC
>JBGSWU010000276.1:0-4967 GCA_041751795.1 Thermomicrobiales bacterium | reverse complement strand
CAGGCACCCCCGGCCTCTCAATGACCTTGAGCTTCCATGATGACTCTCAGGATGCCAGCGGCAAATTGCTACCATAGGCTCGGAAACCGCGACAACACGGCTTCGCCATGAATTCTCAGCGCTTGATGCCTATGACCTGCGCCCTACGTCACTTAATTCGCCCGCCCCATCAGCATGTCATGCAACAGCGGTCGCGCGCGGATCTCGTCGGCCAGGATCTCAAGGCGAAGGATTGCTTCACCGATCTTGACCGGCTCACCTTCGATCTCATATAGCAGGAATTCGATGGCCGTGAACACTTCGTTGGGCATTGGCGAGATGTCGGCAGGCAGCAGCCGGACAACCCGGCGGACGCGCGTAATCAGGATCTCAGCGTGTTCTTCCCGCTGTTCCTCCGGCAACTGCCGGTCGAGGAGTTCTGCCAGGCCGTAGATCTCGAGAATGCGCGGCGTGAGCTGCTCGAGCGTGCCAACCGCTCCAGGCGACAGCACCTGACGAACCAGATCCCGGAAGTGATAAAACCCTGGTTCGATCGCTGCCTCATCAAGCCGCTCGTCCATGTTTCTGCCCCTCGTTCTTCGTCGGCATCGAGTTCCTCGCCACGTGATTACTGCGTGTTGACCAGTCACGGATCTACGGCGAGTCATTCGCCCGCTCTTGACATATCGAATTGAATGACCCTACCATCCTGCGATCAGCAACGAGACGTTAGATATCGTGTCTTGGCGGCATTTCACCGCCTTCGCCGTCGCCAATCGCGTGAAAGGACTCGCTTGTGTCAGTCAACCCTTTGACCGACCACGACCAGTTCGTGTACCGGAGTCCGTTTGAGAGTACGACGGTTTCTGACAGCGCTCTCACACCAGAAATTCTCCGCGATGCAATCGAGATGGGGAACGCTCCGGCAATTATCGACGGGCCGAGTGGCCGCGTCATCACGTATCAACAACTGCACGACGATATCCGCACTACCGCCGCTGGTCTGGCCCGTCGTGGACTCAACAAGGGCGATGTTCTCGCGATGTACGCGCCGAACGTGCCTGAATATGCGATCGCCTTCCATGCCGTCATCTCCATTGGTGGCATCGTCTCAACCGCGAATCCGCTCCTGACGGCGGGAGAACTTTCGGCCCAATTGCTCGACGCCGGTGCTTCGTACCTGCTGACCGTTCCTGGACTGCTCGATGCAGCTCGACAAGCCTCCCGGGGCGCCGGAATTCCCGAGGATCGTGTATTTGTGATCGGAGACGCCGACGGTGCAACGTCTCTCGCTGATCTGGCTGTCGACGACGATCCTCCAGCCGTTGCGATCGATCCGAAGAACGACCTTGCCGTCCTTCCATATTCGAGCGGGACAACCGGTCTGCCCAAAGGCGTCATGCTGACGCATTACAACCTCGTCGCCCAGGATGCGCAACTCGCAGTCGGTGGAGAAGTCATCAAACGAACCGACGTCGTCATCGCCGTCCTGCCCTTCTTCCACATCTATGGGATGAGCGTCATCATGAACCACGGTCTCTCACAGGGGGCCACGCTCGTCACGATGCCTCGCTTTGACCTTTCCCAGTTTCTGCAACTCATCCAGGATCATCGCGTTACGCGCGCGTTCCTCGTCCCGCCGATCATTCTCGCACTCGCCAAACACCCAATCGTCGATTCTTACGATCTCAGCAGCCTCGAAGTCATCTTCTGCGGCGCGGCTCCACTGGGTGCCGATCTCTCCAACGCAGCATCCACGAGACTCGGTTGCATCATCAAGCAGGGCTACGGGATGACCGAAACCAGCCCGGTCACCCACCTGACTCCGGACGCGAAGGTGAAAGACGGCAAAATCGGACTGCTCGCCTCCGACACGGAAGCGATGATCGTCGACATTGAAACACTGTTGCCGCTTGGTCCCGGCAAAGACGGCGAACTCTGGGTCCGCGGCCCCCAGATCATGCGCGGCTACCTCAACCGTCCCGAAGCGACGGCCGTCACGATCGTCGATGGCGGCTGGCTTCGCACCGGTGACATCGCGTCGATCGACGAGGACGGCTACTTCACAATCGTCGACCGGTTGAAGGAGCTCATCAAGTACAAGGGCTACCAGGTTGCCCCAGCAGAACTCGAAGCCGTTCTCCTGTCCCACCCATCCGTCGCTGACGCTGCCGTGATCGGCAGTCCCGACGAGGAAAGTGGCGAGGTTCCCAAGGCATTCGTCGTCCGGAAGGACGAGATCAGCGCGACTGACCTCATGGAGTACGTCGCCACCCATGTCGCGCCATACAAGAAGATTCGCCTGCTCGATTTCGTCGAATCCGTGCCCAAGTCTGCCTCAGGCAAGATCCTGCGACGCAGCCTCATCGAGGAAGAGCGACTGCGAGTCGGCTCCAGATAACCGTCTGGCACGACGCCCGCCGTATCGTTCCAGCGACGGTATACCGGACCAGTCCGACGATCACATCCTCGGGCTGGTCTGGTTGAAATCGTGGTAATGATGAGCCTGTCTACTGGCTCGCTGCCATCGATGTCAGCGTCGGTCGATCGATTCGCAATGGCGAAAGTGCCGCAGGAGTGGCGCCCGTCGTTGCTGCCTCCGCCAGCAATTGACCGACACGCGGTCCGAACGACATCCCCGAACCGCAGAACCCGCCTGCGAACCAAACGCCCGGCATTCCCGGTGCAGCATCCGCGACCGGTAGGTAGTCGGATGTGAACGCCATTAGCCCGGCCCATTGTCGAGCCACACGCAACTCTTCCAGGCCCGGGAAGAGCTTCGGAAAGATCCCAGCGATCGAAGCGATGACATCGTCCGTCGGCATCATCTCGCGCACTCCGACGTCACCCCCCGGCGCGTCGGCCCGGCAGCCGCCAAGGACGATCGAGCCATCCAGCGTCTGCTGCCAGTACTCGCCAGTCGGGGTAAAGGAAGCTCCCACGCCAGTCCGGAACACTGGTGGTAATGGGTCATACGCGAGAATCTGCCCACGAACCGGAACGATCAGCCCACCCAACTCAGGCAGGAGTTCGTCCGTCCAGGCATTCAAGCCAACAACGACCTGCCCGGCCTGGATCGTCCCGCGTGACGTGACAACACGCGTTCCATCACCAGTTGCTTCGAGGCGCTCCACTGCGGCGACGACCAGCCGCGCACCATGTCGCTGGGCGGCTTCAGCCACGCCCCGAAGGTAACGCGCCGAATGGACCAGTGCCGTGTCACGGTTGTAGATTGCGCCCGCGATGTCCTGCCCGAGTGGTGTCAGGATCAGATCCCCGATCTGTCGACGATCGAGAATCTCAGCGGAATACCCACGATGTGAGAGGAGCGCCGCGCTTTTCCGCATCGACTCCAACTCCTCGTCGCTGAGCGCCAGACCGAGTGTCCCCGGCACCCGGAAGTCACAGTCGATCCCTTCTTCTGCGACAATCTCGCGAGCGATGTCGCGCCCGTTGATCGATAATTCCTGTGCTGCCCAGGCGTTGTCAACTCCGACGCGCGCGATCGCAGCAGTCAAACCCTCAGCAACACCTCCACCAATGAAGCCGCCGTTTCGTCCGGTCGCACCCCAGGCGATCGCCGTCCGCTCGACTAGCGTGACGTTCGCACCGGTACGCGCGAGCCAGTACGCAGTCCAGCTCCCCAGCATCCCGCCACCGACGACGACGACATCCGCCGATTCTGGCAACTGGTTTTCTGGTGCCAGCAGTTCGGATGTCTCGTGCCAGTACGACCGCGGTCCCTCACCTATCGTATTCGTCACCCCGTCGCCCTTCGGTCCATTGTCAAACATCATCAGTATCAGGATACCGCGTCGGTCACACGCTCGATCAAACCGTTCACACGACAATCCGCGAACATTCGTCGCGAAAATGCCTCAAATCGTCCGCACCGTGTTCCATTCGACAAATGCCTCCGCGACGACGCCTCAAGCCGTGCTAGAATGCGCTTCTCTTGGTACCGTGGATCGTCTGGAACCACATCGATCCGCACGGAAACGCCGCAATGAGGCGGCGTGGAAATGGGACCGTCAGCATGTCGGGATACTTCGAGGGACTGGTCGGCACACGCCTCGGCGGCTATGTAGTGCAGCGCATGATCGCGCGCGGTGGCATGGGCGTCGTCTACGAGGGCTATCAGGAATCGCTCGACCGCTCTGTCGCAATCAAGATTCTCTACCCGCATTTGAGCGACGATCCCGGCTTCCGCGAGCGCTTCCAACGTGAGGCGCGCGCACTGGCACAACTCACGCATCCACACATCGTCCGTGTCATCGACTTCGGCATTTCCGAAAAGTACGTCTACATGATCATGGAACTCGTCAGCGGCCACAGCCTGCGCGATGAATTGATCAAGCAGCGTGAGCAGGGTCAAGTGCTGGGTATTTCCCGCACACTTGAGATTCTGCATGCCGTTGGATTAGCCCTCACGTTTGCCCATGAACGCGGCTTCGTCCACCGCGATGTCAAGCCAGGCAACATCCTGATCGACAACGATGGCCGCGTCTTCCTGACCGACTTCGGCCTCGTCAAACTCGAAGACGTTGCCGGAGCGACCGCCACCGGCGCGGTCATGGGCACGCCCGAATACATGGCACCGGAGCAGTTCCTGGCGACATCGGCAGCCGGACCAGCAGCCGACCAGTACGCATTGGCCGTCGTTGCCTACGAGATGCTGGTCGGTCGCGTTCCATTCCAGGCACCAACGCCCGTTGGTTTGCTCCAGAAACATCTTGAAGAAGAGCCGCCATCGATCAACACCGCCGATTCAAGTTTGCCAATAACCGTCGAGCCGGTCATCAAGCGAGGACTCGCGAAGGACCCAGCCACCCGCTATCCATCCGTCCTGAGTTTTGTCGATGAACTGCAAACCAGCACAACGATCAAACTCCCGACCGTTGCGACTGCTGAAACCCTTTCGGAGCCGACCCGCGTTGACCCAGTTTCCAGCCCACAGGCAACGATTCCGCATGGCGCAGCAATCGCCT
>JBGSWU010000275.1:0-6162 GCA_041751795.1 Thermomicrobiales bacterium | reverse complement strand
AATCAGCTGTGCGGGAACCTGCGCCGATAGTACTGAACCATGGTCAGGACTGGGTGACGACGAAGCAGGATCGGTCGCGCGATCCAGACGGATAGCCTATGATGCAGCCACATTCGTACCTTGATAGCGACGAAGGGATGTCGACCGATGGCACATACGTCAGACGATCGAACTGCCTCCAACGATTCTGGACATTCGCATGAGACAGGCTTCTGGGTTCAGCCAGAGGAGGCTCGTACAGCCGAAGACCTTGATTTCCAGCCAGCGTTCTACGATGTCGATAAACTCCCCAGTTTCGAACCGATCCCGGGCATTCGGATGAATGTCATGGCCGGTGGGAAGATGATGGCGAACTGGGTGCGAATCGAGCCGGGTGCCGCCGTTCCGACCCACGCGCACGAGCATGAGCAGATCGGCCTTGTGCTCGAAGGCGAGATCCTGATGACAATCGGTGACGAAACGCGAGCGCTCGTCAACGGCCACGCATATACGATCCCGGGGAATCTCCCGCATTCGGCCGTCGCTGGTCCGCAAGGTTGTCTCGTGATCGATATCTTCAGCCCACCTCGCGAGGATTACCGAAGTGCGGCGAAGTAGCTCGTTCGTGTGATCTATCGTTGATCCGCTGGTCTCCGCTCATGCTCGTGTAAGAACGACGAATGAGCGGTCGTCGGGGCGCTCGTGAGCGTGATTCTGACAAATAATTCCCTGGACCTGGCTTGGAATTGGCCACAGGTCGGGAACATGCTATCGTCATAATGTGATAGGACACCGAATCGCAAGGTGTCCGTGATTGAAGAGAGGGAGCGGCGGTGGGTCAGCTCATTGTCGGAAGGCCGGCACCAAAGCAATTGTTTGCGGTGTCCGCCCCGCTGGAACTGACATCGGCGATTTCCCTCACCTACCGCGCCGCCGGTGCTGCTGAAAGTGACGTCGTTGATCAAGGGTTGGACCCATGGCTGATCGATGCGTGGAACTCGCTGGATGCCGGTCTTCGACACGATCTGCAACTACTCCTTGGCTTTTCAGGGCGTCTGCTGTACTACATCGAGGAACTACTGTTCGCGTTCGACGCCCTCAGCCCCGATCGTCTCGACGCCAGTTTCGACGAGTATCTGGCGTTTCTCGAAGCGATTCCGCCGCTGAAGTATCAGGAAATGGCGGCCAATACCCTCGTCCGGATTTATCGCGATCGCGGCGTGAACGAATCACCGCCGACATCCGATAATCCTAACGAATGGCGCATGTTTCTGCGCCCTGGAATCACCCGTGCCAACATCGACGAAGCTGCCGCGCTGGTGACGTCCCCAGAGCAACTCAAGCAGCGTACTTTGGCGCTGCTTGATGGATTCTGGCGGCAGTGTTACCAGCCGGAGTTTGAAAAGAACTCGAACGACTTGCAGCGGGCTGTTCGGTTCGCCCAGGCGCTTTCTCACCCGTCGGTTCAAGTGACGTTCCAGGAACTGACCGGACATCGGCTTCCTCCGGAAGTTGACGGCTGGTTCGATGTCGTTGATCGCGTCGTCTTCTGTCCGTCGTCCCACGTCGGAAACTTTGTCCAGTACATCCTGTACCCACCAGCACTGATCCTGTACTTCAATTCCGCGTCTGTGCTGCAGAATCGACCAATACAGGCGCGGGCCCCACGGCAGGATGATGCCCCTCTCGACACATCGGAAGTGCTCGATGGGTTGCGTGCGATGTCAGATCCTTCGCGAATGCGGATCATCGAGATGCTGCGCGAACGCGAGCTCTACGCGCAGGAAATCGTCGCCCAACTCGGGATCAGCCAGTCAGCAGTTTCTCGACACCTCAGTACGCTTGAATCGGCTGACCTGGTAACTGTCCGACCGTCAAACGGCATGAAGTATTACGCCATTGACCGCGTCCGGTTGCGTGCCCTTTCGAGTCATATCGAGTCGCTGACCGAGATTGGCTCACATGGATGAGGCGAATCCGCCGGTCTTGGCGACGACTTCCAGGAAGGAAGCCGGGTGGCAGGCACCGAAACCCGCTGGTTGACGAGCGATACAGCTATCATTGATCTGCAGTTTCAAAGTGTTTCGAAGGTCATCGCTGCATATCTGCTGGAAACGAGCGATGGACTCGCACTGATCGAAACAGGCCCGACGACGACGCTGGACGCGCTCGAATCGGGGATTGAGCAGCTCGGTCGAGATCCCGCGGAGATTCGGCACTTGCTGGTAACCCATATCCACCTCGATCATGCTGGTGCCGCAGGACTGTTGATGGAACGTCTACCGGACACCCGGTTGTTCGTGCATGAGGTTGGCGCACCACACTCGATCGATCCCACGAATCTGATCCGTAGTGCAACTCGTATCTACGGCGACCAGATGGAAACCTTGTGGGGAAAGATCGTGCCTGTGCCGGCAGATCGTGTCGAGGCGGTCACCAATGGAAGTTTGATTGAACTCGGCGATCGAACGCTGTCTGTTCACTACACTCCGGGACACGCGTCCCATCACGTCGCATTTCGCGATCTCCGCCATAATCTGATGTTCACTGGCGATGTCGCCGGAATAAGGATTCCACCATCTTCCGACGTGTTACCGCCAACCCCGCCACCGGATATCGACGTGCCACTGTGGCACGCGAGCGTCGCTCGTCTCCGCGAACTCGCACCGGCTCGATTGCTGTTGACGCACTTTGGCGTCGTCAATGACGTATCGGCCCACCTCGATCTCCTTGACCAGCGGTTGGACGAGTGGGTTGCTCTGATCGAATCGCTGTTGCGCCAGGGAGTCGAGCGAGACGCGATGGTCGAGCGACTCATCGAGCATGTATCGGCGCAGATGGAGTCCGACGGAACCACCGACGTGGCTTTGCAGACGGCTCTCGCGACACCCTACGGCATGGCAGTCGATGGATTGTTGCGATATCTACATAAGCGCGTAGCCTGAGATCGCTGGCACGTCATCCTGTGGCCAACAGGTTCCCAGGCTGAGAATCCGCTCCGTCGGATACCAACGCTCGCGGACGTTTCCAACGAGATACAGCGAACCAGTAATAACGACGAGGTCGTCTGGCTCGGCCATGTCGATGGCTCGTTCAGTCGCGACAATTGGATCTTCAATCGTCTCGACGATGACTCCGTCCGGTGCCAGCGCGGCGATGTCGGAGGCGGATGTGGATGGTTTTGCAAGGACGTTGGGAACCGTAGCAATCAGCGCCGCCGTCCCAGGTAGCAACGCTTCCAGCATCTCTGCGTAACTCTTGGACTCAAGCGCGCCAAAGACGAGAATCCGCCGCCGATCCGGATATAGGACGTCGAGGTTCTGAACCAGTGATGCCACCTTTTCCGGGTTGTGCGCCCCATCAAGCAGCACGAGTGGTTCACACTGCACCGTTTCCATTCGACCTGGGAAGCGCGCCGCGAGGAGCCCCGCGTCGATTGTCTGGTTCGAAACGCGTGTCGAATCGAATGCGCGTGCAACCTCTATTGCAGTCGCCGCGTTGGTCGCCTGGAACGAACCGGGTAACCGAACGTGGAATCGCCGACCGGATTGACGATCGATGAACGACGTTCCTCGCTGGTCACTCTGGACGTCGTGAAACTCGTGGCCTTCTCGTACACGCCGTAGTTCGACATCGTTATCACGAGCCTCGGCTTCGATAACCGGAAGTGCTTCTGGCTGAATGACGGCCGTGACCGCAATCGACCGTGGCTTGATGATCCCGGCTTTGTGCCAGGCGATCTCAGGAAGTGTGGAACCAAGCGTGACGGTGTGGTCGTACCCGATGCTCGTGATAGCGACGACTTCCGGCGCGATGACGTTCGTCACGTCAAAACGTCCGCCTGCGCCAACCTCGATGACAGCGCCATCGACACGTTCCTCAGCGAAGTATTGATAGGTCATGGCGACCCAGAACTCGCCGTAGTTCGGGCGTTCATGCCCAGCGGCAACCCAGGCTTCAACTCGTTCCTGCATCGTCTCAACGAGTGCCGAATACCGCGAGGCAGGAACGATGTTCCCGTCGATCTGCAATTTCTCCGTTGCAACCTGCAGGTACGGCGAAACGTGCGTCCCCGTCCGGTATCCGGAAGCGGAAAGGATGCTTGCAACGAACGTTGACGTGGATCCTTTTCCCGACGTGCCAGCGATGTGGATCGTTCGATATTGGTTTTGAGGGTCACCGAGAAACGCCAGGAATGCGCGTAGCCGCTCGAGGCGTGAAATTGCCCTCGCTCGAATTTCCTCAGGAGGTGTGCCGATGGGCGGGGAAGGTGGACCCATGATGAGTCCATTTACGTAGCGCTCGGCGCGCCGGTACTGTGCTAGTGCGGAAGACATGCCACCCCTGCCTCGCAATTCGACTATCGCGCCGCGGATGCGGCCCATGAATTGTACCCGCCATCCAACCGCCAACAGTTGTCACGAGGGATATACTTGAGTCGGGTAGGGGCTAAGGAGTGTAGTCATGAACTTTCCGACCCAATATCAGGACTCTACCCGGTTCCGGACGCAATTCAGCCGTTTGCATGTGCTGTTCGCGGCCATCCTGCTGGTTGGTCTGCTACTCGTAGGTGTCGCCGGAGTAGCAGCGCAATCTTCCACGCGCCAGGTTGGCCTGATCGACGTGGACGGGACGATCACGCCGGTCATGGCGACGTACATCGGACGTGGAATCGATCGTTCCGCGGATCGAGGCGATAGCGCCGTTGTCCTACAGATGGATACGCCCGGAGGGCTGTCGTCTGCGATGGACGACATCATCAATGACATTCTCGCGTCGCCAATTCCGGTTATCGTATTTGTTGGACCCGAAGGCGCACGGGCTGGCTCTGCCGGGGTCTACATTACCTATGCGGCACATGTCGCGTCGATGGCGCCTGCAACAAACATTGGATCGGCAACACCGATTCAGCTTGGCGGAGAGTCGGAAGACGACAGCGAGTCGGCCCTCGATCGCAAAGTCGTCAACGATGCCGCTGCGAAGATTCGCGGACTTTCCGAACAACGCGGACGAAATGTTGAGTGGGCTGAGTCTGCTGTTCGCGATGCCGAAAACATCACGTCTAGCGAAGCCGTCGCACTCAACGTGATCGACTTCGTAGCCGTTGACGTGAATGATGCGCTCGAACAAGCGGATGGCCGAGAGGTGGTCGTTCAAGGCGAGCTGCAACGGGTCGAAACGGCTGGCGCGACGGTTTCTGCAATCGACATGTCCTTCTTTGAAAAACTATTGCAAGTCATCACCGATCCCAACATCGCGTTCGTACTGGTGAGCCTGGGAACGCTCGCGCTGGTGTTCGAGTTGGCGAATCCTGGTGCAATCGGTCCTGGTGCGGTCGGCGGCGTTATGCTCGTGACTGGGTTTTACGCGCTTGGGACGCTCGACACCAACTGGGCTGGGCTAGCACTGATGGCCCTTGCGTTCCTGCTTTTTGTCATTGACGTTTTCGTTCCGACACAGGGGATTCTGACCATTACCGGTATCATCTCCTTCTTGTTCGGCGGGTTACTGTTGTCAAACACGCGCAACGATGACGTACTGGCTGTTTCGCAAACCGTTATCTTCACGGTTACAGCATTAATGGGAGGGTTTTTCATCTTCTTGGCTGCAACGTTGTGGCGATCGCGAGGGCAACCGCCCGCGACGGGCGAAAGCGCCATTGTCGGGGCAATCGCGATCGTGCGACGTTCCCTCGACCCTGAAGGTATGGTCTTTCTCCATGGCGAGTTATGGGGAGCGACGTCAGGCGGAGAACGAATCGGAGTTGGCGAGCGTGTTCGCGTTCTGGATGTCGACGGCCTTCAACTGATGGTTGCGCCACTAGCAGTTGAGGTTGAGACATCTCCACCCGGAGCCTTTGGTGGTGTACCCGGGTAACGTACCGAACAGCAGCGCCAGGTTGGCGGGCTGGCTGCCCAACGATGGGCCATGATTGGGGAGTCCTTTGGACAACGGAATTCTTATCGCTCTTGGAGCAGTGGTTCTCTTCATCCTGATTGTCCTTTCTGCGGCAATCAAGATCGTTCAGGAGTACGAGCGTGGTGTGATCTTCCGGCTTGGGCGTCTGATGGGCGCGCGCGGGCCCGGCCTGATCCTGCTGATTCCCTTCGTCGAGCGAATGGTGAAAGTCGATCTCCGGACGCTGACGATGGATATTCCTCGGCAGGAGGTCATCACGCGTGA
>JBGSWU010000274.1:0-3471 GCA_041751795.1 Thermomicrobiales bacterium | reverse complement strand
CCGCGATGGACCTGTTCGTCTTTCCTTCGGCGATCAGTGTCCGCACACGCTGTACATTTGCGGCAGTCAACTTCGCATCCCCGTTCTACTCACCTCGCGCAGCGTCGGGCGAGCGACGGTGGTTCCGCCGGAGGTATGCAGCCCGCTGGTTCTTTCCGTTGTCGCCGATCTCCAAGTGCCCTGGATTGAAACAGACCGGATTGCCGCAGCGGTGAAGCACCGATCTGTCACTGTACATGTCAATTCCCAGCCAGGTCGCTGCCGCCAACCGGTGTGTCGAGTAGATGCGCTGAGCGATACTTCAGGTTGCCGTACCCTTTGCCGTCTTTCGATCGTATGAAGTGCTAGCAACCCGTAACCGGATCGATCTCCCGCCTTTACCCAGCCACTACGGTTGAAGCGTTGCTTCGACGCCGGTCAACGCGTTCTGGCTGCCGCTGGCGGGCTCGGGACCGTTCACATCCAGGCACGCACCTCGGTCGGCACCGTACCGACACGAACGTGCTTGGGGAAGAACCCCGCCGCATGGATCAGTTGCTCGATTCCGTCCCGAGATACAACACGTTCGGATACGGATCAGCCCAATAGATCACATCGAGCGTGTCCGGGAAATAGTGGAAGAACTGGGACCAGCGGACCCCGACAGAAGAGTCATACGCACCTTCCACATAGAGGCTCCAGACACTCCAGCCGCCTCCGGATGGCAACCGGAACCGGTAGAGATCGTCGCCATGACCGCTGATATCGCCATCAGGCGTCCCATGACCGTAAATGTAGACACCACCATGACCATCCGGCCCAAGCGACGGGTTATGCGTGACTTGATGAGGTGGTTGGCGATCCCCACGCCACTCGCCGCCATCGGCATACCAATAGCGAATCGTGTTTGTGGTGTCCAGGAAGGTCAGATGAACGGTATTGTCGTCCGTTACCAACAGTGACGGACCATTGTCGATGCTCGTCATCGCCGTCTCGGGGATGCTCTGCGCCGCACTCCATTCCCCACTCGAGCTGCGGATTCGTACCCAGATCGTTCCATCGGGGGTGTAATTGAATGTGCCACGAATCCACGCCAGCACCAGACGTCCATCCACGGTAAAGGCGATCGTCGGGTGCCACGACTTCAGGTTTCCCGACAGTGACACATCATCGATATTCTGTGTCACTGTCCACTGACCATCGATGAGGACACCGTAGCGAATCCGTTGGCGTCCATCGTCGTCGATCGCCGTCCAGACCGCGTGTGGATTCCCTCCGCCGTCGAGCGCCAGGCCAACCCCTTCGTCACCTTGTCCGAACGTCGTCCAGCGGTTACTGTCGACCAGGCTCGGCACGCCCCAGCGATCCGTCCCCGTATCAAACACCGCATACCGCACCCGGCCATTCCGGTCGTGCCACAGAACATGGATCCGATCCTGCCCATCGACGGCGATCGCACTCGAACCAATGCCACCACTCGGCTGATTGCCGGGATCCTGGATCGAGAAGTCACTCGGTGTCCCAACCCGATCAGCCTTATAGGCTCGTAGTTCGTTGTCCCCGCAATCCGGATAGCGCAGACAGGTGGAAACGATCACATAGACCAGTCCTGGACTCGTTCGAATCACTTGGTGTGAAGAGACATCGCTGAAGCCCGGCCCGACGAGAATCCGCGGATTGGAAGGTTGCGGCTCCGCCGTTGCCGTTGCCGTCGGCGTCGGCGTCGGCGTCACGGCTGTTACAGTCGGTATCACTGTCGATGTTGCCGTTGCCGTTGCCTCAGGCGTCGCCGTTGATGTCGCTGTCGGCACGATGTCGGGGGTTGGCGACGCCGTCGGCGGAATGGTTGGTTCCAGCGTGGGAGACGCTGTCGGCGTGACAGCCGTCGTCGCTGTTGCCGTGAGTACAACTGTCGACGTTGGTGTCGGCGTCGCCGTCAATGTCACGAATGTTGGCGTCGCTGGTGGCCCTGAGGCTGCCGAACGATACGTCACTGTCAGCTGCGCTGCGTAGCCCGCGCCGACATCCGCCGTATAAAACAGCAGCCGAGAGTAGGCAGGCTCCGCCGGTCCTCGGGCAATGACCGCCACCGCGTTCCCGGGACTCCAGCCGGGACGACTGACGACCTCCTGGAGTGCTTCGGTAAGCACCGTGCTCTCACCGAAGCTGTAGCGCGTGCCGTCGAGAAGCAGGCGGTCCTGATCCACACGGTTCACCGCTGAGGTCAGTTGGCGTTCCGCTGGCGGAGCCGTCGCTGTGAACGTATCAGCACTGTCGGCAGCTTCGAACGCAAGATCAACCACCAGCCGCTGCCACTGGCGCGCAGCCTTCACCATTGTGAAGCGCACATCCTCGACGAGTGCATCACGTGGGATGTCCAGGCCGGTGAATCGGAATCCCGTTACATTTGGAAGATCTCCATTGCCGCTGCCCACCAGCGTAACAGGTTCATGCGCGACGAAACTCTGCATGTCACTCGATCGAGCATCGTCGGCAGGGT
Source organism: Thermomicrobiales bacterium (assembly GCA_041751795.1). GTDB lineage: Bacteria > Chloroflexota > Chloroflexia > Thermomicrobiales > CFX8 > JBBECJ01. Next base: position 992 of record JBGSWU010000274.1, on the reverse strand, counting down.
CAGCAATCGTTGCCGTCACCGTGATCCGCATGTCGGCATCAGGCGGTGACGTGGCTGTCGCGGACGTGCTCGGGATGTGATACGCGATCTCCAGTTGTGGGCGACGCTCGGGACCGGCGTCGTTCGTAAAGAACATCAATCGTGACCACGCAGGACTAGCAGGACCAGTTGCTACCAATGCCACGCTGTTTCCACGCGTCCAGCCCGGTCGATCCACGACCTCCTGTAACGAGGCCGCGAGCTGCGGCACCGCCCCAAGTGCATAGCGTGACTCGTTCCTCCACACCACGTTCGAGTCGATATCGGTGCTGGCGCGCGTCCGAATCCGATCGCGAGGACTACGAATTGGGGTGAAATCTGCGGCATCATCTGTCGCCTCGAACGCGAGGTTAACGACAAGTCGTTGCCATTGCGTCGATGCCTTGACAAGTGAGAGTTGCACACGATCAATGATCGCTCCACGCGGAATCAGGACGCTCGTGAATCGAAAGCCAACGACATTGGCATTGCTGCCGTCACCGGCACCAAGAAATGTCACGGATTCGCTGTCGCTGAACCCGTTCGCGCCGAACGACCGGGCGTCATCCCGTGATGCGCTAACCGGAATCTGGATCGATTCCGCCCTCGTCGTTGGCACCGGGCGGAACACCGCGAGGGATGGCAACAACACCAGTACGGCAACGAGCCCCACAACTGCGATGAACCGCCTTGCACGCCGCATCCATGTCGCTCCTCACTATGCCGGCTGTCCTCCTGTTGGACACGCGTGCATGCCCTAACTTCCCCGCATCGACAGCCTGGCAGACACGCCGCTGATCGTTAGCGCCACGCTACCGATCATCACATGACAACTTGTTCACCGGCATACAGTTGGCGGACGGCAGTCGTGTCTAATGAGCGATTGTCGGTCAAGAGCAATAAACGAGTGCCGCCAGAAAGCCAGATAGCGACGCCCTTCGGAATAGGAAGGTCAAATGTGCGTTGGGGATCGC
>JBGSWU010000273.1:0-18607 GCA_041751795.1 Thermomicrobiales bacterium | reverse complement strand
GATGGCGGAGCGGCGGTGGATGGGCAGGTGCTCGACATGTTCCTGCTCAGCACCGGTGTTCACACGATTCATGTGACCTCGGTCGATAACCTGGGTAATGGGTCCGAGTTGACGTGGACGTTCGAGATGCAGGCAACATCGCAGAGCCTGATCGCGAATATCGACCGTGGGTATGTGACGCGGCAGATCCGAAGTCGGGAAACCTATCTGCTCATGCGGTATCGGATCACAATGGCGGCAGTCGCGCATAAAATGAACGATCACGAAACGGAATGGAAGCGTCTCAGGCTGCTCATCGACGAAGTCAAACGCGCCCGAGGGAAGACGATCACTGTGTCATATGCCGACAAGATCATCGGCTGGGCACAGGAGACAATCGACGCCCGGCGATAGCGAATAATTCCTGACCACCAACCCGCGAGCCCCGACCGAACTTGGTTCCGGTCGGGGCTCGCGGGTTGGTGGTGTTCGACGCCTAAAGCGAATTGCAGATGGTTTGACTCGATGAGCTGGAGTGCCGTTGGTTGGGTGGGAAACCGGGCGGGTCGTTCAAGCGATCTGGCTCGATCGTTGGTCGCGATGACCCGCCCCTACTGGTGGTATGACGGTACAAAGCGTTGACTCAACGATTCTGAACACCGCTTTAGAGCGGATTCAAGAGGCGTTGCTTCGCTCTCGTAGGGACCGATCTCAGTTTGGTCCGCTGCCCGACCGTGCAACCCTGAGGCACCAATTCCCGCGGCTCAGGCGATTGCGCCGTGTTGGGAGTGCCGTTGTGTTGAACCGGCGGCCTACGGGCCGCGGATACGTCTGAGACATGTCCCTACGGGTATGAATTTGCTTTCGCGTTAGTCGGTTGCGCCGGTGAGGTAGTCGAAGGCAGAGAGAACGTGGACGCGGACGGTGCCGTAGAGGTCGTCAAGGGTGACGTATTCGTCGGCTGCGCCCATGTTGTACGGGATTGGCCCGTAGACATAGGCGGGGATGCCGCGCCAGCGCCAGTAGCGACAGTCGGTGGCGCCAATGCTGATGGCGGGTTTTGGACGAATTCCGCGTACCGCTTCGCCATTGCGCTGGAGGATACGAACCATCTCGTGATCGGGAGTGCAGACTGACGGCTCGCTGATCTTGAAGAGATCGTATGACGCGTCGGGATAGTCGACGAGAATCTGCTCGAATTGTTCAAGGAGCTTCTGGGCCGACAATCCGACGGGTGCGCGGAGATCAACCCCCGTGCGGCAGTCAGCGGCGATGACGTTGGTTTTGACTCCGCCCTGGATGATACCGATGTTGACGGTGACCTGCTTGACGATATCGGTTGCGCCCGGGCCGAGCGCGGCGTCGAGTTCGCTGCGGGCGTCTTCGACCCGTTCGAGGATGTCGGGAGGGAGCGTCACCTCCTGGTCGGCGAGTTGCTCGATCCTGCGGATGATTTCGGCGGTTTCCTGGATCGCGCTTCGGCTAAGGTGGGTGTATGCGCCGTGGCCGCCGGGTGTGCGAACGAGCAGGTCGAGCCAGACTGGTCCCTTCTCACCGAAGCGAATCGTATAGGGCGTGCTCGGCTCGCCGTTGAGGACGCAGTCCCCGATGACGTCTGGGTGATTGTCCATCAGGTAGCCGGTGCCCCAGGTGCCGCCGGTTTCTTCGTCCGACACTGCCGTCAGGGTGAGCTTGCCGGGAAGTTGCGCCTTGAGGCCGCTTAGGTAGTGGTAGGTGAGGAAAGAAGCAGCCGTTCCGGCCTTCATGTCGATAACGCCTCGACCAAACAACTTTCCATCCTTGACGGCTCCGGAGTATGGGTCGACGGACCATTGGGTCGAGTCGCCTGCCGGGAAGATGTCCAGATGGCCGTTGAGGACGAGATGCTTCCCCGGTTCGCTGCCATCGAACGATGCGACGATGTTAGGCATCGTCGGTTGTGGCGCGACGACCTCGTGGTCGAGACGGCGTTCTTCCATCCAGTCGGTCAGGAATGCAGTCAGGTCGGTCGTATCGCCGGAAGGATTCTCGCTCGGAATCTGTACCATGCGCTGGACAAACTGGAGGATCGAGTCGGCATCGCTGTCCAGTTTTTGCTCCAGGCTGGCTCGCATCGTCTGATGGGTCATCGGTGTCTCCTGTCTGAAATCATGCCTTACCCCCAGGTGATCGTGACACGAGGGACGATCCATGGTTGTTCCATTATGATGCGAAACTGTAGTGCGTACATGGTGCGCCTGATGATGTTGATTTGTCGCCCGGCCAGGTGGGAATATTTTGACTCCTGTTGGCGTCTATCTCATGGAGTTGAAGTAAGTTGTTATAGTGGTAGGACATGGTTTCAGGGCGTCCCGTAATGAATGCGCTGATGGCGCAAGGAGGGTACATGTCGGTAGACAAGGGCTACGTCAACCCTGATGTTCTGGTGACCACTGACTGGGTTGCCCAGCACAAGGACGATCCGAACATGGTTGTTGTCGAGTCAGACGAGGATGTTCTGCTGTACGAACTCGGGCATGTTCCGGGCGCAGTGAAGATCGACTGGCACGAGGATTTGCAGGACACGCACGATCGAGATTTCATCGACGCGGATGGTTTCAACGCGTTAATGAGCAGGCTGGGCATCAGCCGGGACACAACGATTGTGCTTTACGGCGACAGGAATAACTGGTGGGCGGCGTACGCCTACTGGTTCTTCAGGTATATGGGCCACGACAATGTGAAGATCATGGACGGTGGCCGTCGCAAGTGGGAAGAAGAGAAGCGCGAGATGTCGCGCGACACCCCACGGCGCGAGGCGACACAGTACACCGGCGCGAAGGTACGGCCAGAGTTCCGGGCATACCGCGATGATGTCGTAACGCATATCGGGTACAAGGGTCGCCAGAAGGTCGGCGACGGTGGACAACTCGTTGATGTGCGATCGCCTGGTGAGTATTCCGGCGAGCTGCTGCACATGCCGGATTACCCGCAGGAAGGCGCGATGCGCGGCGGGCATATTCCGGGCGCTGCGAACATCCCGTGGGCGCAGGCTGTAGCTGATGACGGCACGTTCAAGCCAGCCAGCGAACTGAAGGCGCTTTACGAGGGCAAGGGCATCAAGGCCGACAAGGAGGTCGTGGTGTATTGCAGGATTGGTGAGCGTTCGTCCCACACGTGGTTCGTGCTCCACGAGTTGCTGGGCTATCCGAAGGTTCGCAACTATGACGGGTCATGGACCGAGTGGGGCAACGTGATCGGCGTGCCAATCGAGCGGTAAACACCGCTCCGTCCGCGGTCGTCGTCTGAGCGAAACGAGTGGACGTAGGATACGCTTACAGGTACCCCCTCATCGGCAACGGTGAGGGGGTTACTATTGTTATCAACATGAAGTTGACGTAAGCATGGCGCCGTCGTGAAGATACGATGGCTGCGGAAGGACTGAGAACGTGGACCGGCAGGAGCAGATTGAAATTCTCGTTGACCATTTCCGAAACCCGAGGCACCAGGGCACGCTCGATGACGCAGACGTGACGATGCCGGGTGGAAATCCCGGTTGCGGTGACGTCATCACGGTGTATCTGAAGGTCGGCGATGATGGTAAGCCGGTAGCCGATGTTGTCTGGGAGGGTGAGGGATGTACGATTTCCCAGGCCGCTGCGTCGATTCTGATGGAGATGGTCCATGACGAGGAATGGTCGATGGACGACATCCTTGAGCATGACTACACGACGATGATCGACATCCTGGGCAAGGAAGCGGTCCAAATGCGTCCGAAGTGCGCGACGCTTGCGCTTGGGACCTTGAAGGCGGCGGTGAGAAAGTATCAGCGTGACCAGTTGCGGGCATCGCTCGGGAATGACGTGACCGCTGCATCCGAGGACAGCGACGCTGAACTTGCCGAAATCGGAATTGTCGTGGGCGATGCGGCGATAAAGGAAAAGGGCAGTTCAGGCGCGTCACGAGACCGTTGATCCATCGTCGTCGTGTGTTGGATATCAGAATTCATTGGCTCAGGCGAATGGTTCCAGCTTAGGTAGTAGGACCACGGGTAGGATGCGAGGACCGAGGTTCCCTCACCGAGGGTACCCATTGTCCGAGGCTGAACCGGACCATCAGGGGGTGTGCGCTCTTGCCACTGCGTCATAGACTCTGGATGAGCGGATGAGGCTGCGTACACACTCCCCAATCTTCCTGATTGTTCACTGCCGCGCGCTCACCAAAACTGTTGAATGCATTGATTTGGATGAGGAGCGCGGCGTTCGATGGGACCAGCCCGTGTCCTTCTTGTGGACGACGATCAGCTCTTTATTCGCCGGATACAACGTGCGTTGAACGGTTCGATGGATGTCCAGGTGGCAACCAACAGTTGTGACGCGCTGACAAAGGCTGCGGACTGGACACCTGATGTCGTCGTGATCGACGCAGTGCTTGGTGACGCTGATTCGTTTTCCCTTCTTGATAAGTTACGTGCGTCGTGGTGCGATGCCGATGTCGGCGTCATCTGTGTGTCGAAGGGGGCCGGTGCCGCGACACGCTATCAGGTTGTTGACGAAGGCTTCTTCGGGATGGTGCTGCGCGATGCAGGGTCGGAAGGCGTCTGTGCCGCGTTGCGTCAGGCGTTGACCAGAGGTACGGGACTCAAAAACTCGATCGCGTGATCAGCCAGGTTTTCTCGTTTCCGTAGCAACTTCAAGGTCCGTGTCAGGCTGCATCGGTCCTGCCGAGGGCGACGATGCTTGCTCTGGAGGTTACGAGCTGGCGTCGTAGGCGAGTCTGGCGATGGTGGCGATGAGGTCGATCGCCTGCGATTCGGGGACATCCTCGGTTAGAACGACGACGATGACTGGCCCGGCTGGTGCGAAAATGACGCCAGCATCATGGACGAGTCCATCGAGGTTGCCGGTCTTGTGGGCGACGACTGTTCCTTCGGGGAGGTAAGCAGGCAACCGGTCGTTGATCTGCTGGCTCTCAAGGAGACTGAGCATCTCCTGACTTGCGTCGTCGTTGACGATTTGCCCGTTCACCAGCATCGAATAGAGTGCCGCAATATCAGCTGCGGTCGTGACATTCAGGGCGTTGTCAGCACGCGTGTCGGATACTGGACGGTGACCGGGGAGTCGCAGAAGCGAACGATCTCCGGACCAACCGCTTTCTTCAGTCGGTTCTTCTTCAATTTCAATGGCTGGTTCTTCAGTGTCCGGCTCTTCACCCTCGGGCGTTTCGATGATGTCGGGAATGGGGTTCTCAGGAAAGCCTCCGGGTGACCAGCGGATTTCCGTTGCCCCAAGTCCGAGCGATTGCATCGTCGAATTCACGTTGTCGTTCCCGACTCGGGCAAGAAGAGCCGTCGCTGCGACGTTGCTCGATAGTGTAACCATCGCTTGCATCAGTTCGTCGATCGACACCGAAAGATCGATGTCGCCCTCGGCAAAGACGCTATCGTCTTCAATGAAGTAACTGCTGTCCAGGACGACTGGTTCTTCAAATGTCAGTTCGCCGAGTTCGCGCTCTACAAATATCTCAACCATGATCGCGAGTTTGTAAAGACTCGCTGCTTCGATCTGCTCGTAACTGTTGATCTCTGATAATAGCGTTCCATCAGGCCACGAAATGACGATTTCAATAAGACCGTCAATCGAGTCGACGAGTGCCGCGATTTCTTTGTCCAGCGCTTCGGGTGCAATTGTCACGGCATCTTCGACCGAGTCTTCATCGGTGGACTCGGGAGTCTCTGTTGCTGATGGACTGGTCGGCGTGCTGGCCAGGAACGTCGTCGATCGCGGAGTCGATGTCTGGACTGGAGCTGTCGTCGCCGAGGCCGTCGGCGCTTGGCTCTTTGACTCGCCACACGCTGCCAGGGACACTGAGATGACGAGTGCGATGACCGCGATGCTGGTTGCATTCAGCTTGCTGCGAATGACGACGGGAACGGGTTGGACCACGGCTTCTCCGTAATGAAAGGGACAATGCCTGAGGGCGAGGACGGCAACGAACACGGTATGCGGTACGCGAGTAAATCGATCGTCAGCGGTCGGCAGTAGGGGAGCATATCAGCAAGGCAACCAGTTGTGCTACCGCGTTCGTACTTGGCGTCGAGGGGTGCGGTGGGTCATACTGCAATGTCGTGCGGTCTGCTGTGGGGTAGATTGCCATTGGGACACGTGGGGAGAATCGAAGGTTGGTCGCGCAGGCCGTCGAACTTGTTCGCTATCGGAGTCTCGTCACGAATCTCGTGGCGAAGGATCTCAAGGTCCGTTACAAGAGTTCGGTGCTCGGCTTCTTCTGGTCGCTGCTGAACCCACTTTTGATGATGCTGGTGTTCACCTTCGTCTTCACCCAGCTCCTCAATGTGACAATCGAGCACTTTCCGGTCTTTGTGCTGATCGGCCTGTTGTCGTGGAACTGGACAGCGGCGAGTGTCAGCGAGGGAACGACGGCGTTAGTCGACAATGCGTCGCTCATCAACAAGGTGTATTTCCCACGGATGTTGCTCCCGATTTCGGTTGTAGCGTCAAACATGGCGAACTACCTGCTGGCGTTTCCGGTGCTGTTCCTGGCGATGGTCGTGACGCGGATGGAGTTTACGCCGTGGCTGCTCTACCTGCCGGTGATCATTCTCGTCCAGGCGACTTTCCTGACCGGGCTGGTGCTGATTCTCTCGGCAATCCACATTTACTTTCGTGACACGACGGTGCTTGTGAATGTTGGGTTGACTGCCTGGTTCTTCATGACGCCGATCTTCTACCGGGTTGAGGATGTGCGGCCCGATTTCGTCGCCTGGTGGTACTGGCTGAATCCGATGGCGTCGATCATTGCTGAACTTCATACGATTCTGTATCACGGCAGCGTGCCGGATCCGCTATTCATGGCTCGGACATTTGTGACGGCGCTCGTGTTGCTGGTGTTCGGGTTCTTTCTGTTCGGGCGTGTGAGCCGGCATCTTGGGGAGCACTTATAGGGTGGCGGCTACAGCGCGTTCGGAGTATGCGATCGAGTTTCGCGACGTTTCGCGGCGATTTGTGCTGCACCATGAACGGCGGTCGTCATTTCAGGACTGGTTCGTCGGGCTGATCAAGCCGCGCGGCACCGCCGAAGAATTCTGGGCGTTGCGTGATGTCTCGTTTGGCATCCGGCGTGGGGAAACGATCGGAATCATCGGCCGAAACGGCGCTGGCAAGAGCACGTTGCTGAAACTGGTAACGCGAATCCTCGAACCGAGCGGCGGGAAAGTGATCGTCAACGGGCGCACCTACGCGATGCTGGAGCTGGGCGCGGGGTTCCATCCTGACCTGTCGGGGCGTGACAACATCTTCCTCAACGGCAGTCTGTATGGGTTCAGCCGTAAGGAAATGGCACGTCGCTACGACGAGATCGTGCGATTTGCTGAACTGGAGCGGTTCGTCGACACGCCGGTGAAGCACTACTCGTCGGGGATGTACGCCCGCTTGGGGTTCGGCATCTCGGTCCATATGGACCCGGAGATCCTCGTGATCGACGAGGTGCTGGCTGTTGGCGACGCGAATTTCCAGCAAAAGTGCTTTCGTCAACTTGAAACGCTGAAAGCCCGTGGGACGACGATCATCTTCGTGTCGCACGATGCCGATTCGGTACGGGATTTCTGCGATCGGGCCGCGCTGATTTCCGGTGGACATCTGCTGGATATTGGTCCGGCGAACGACGTCGTCGACCACTACGAGCGACTGCTGCACGAAACTGAGCCGACGGCGAGCCTGCTCCGGGTTCGAGCTGTTGACCGGCTCGGCATCGCGACCGATGAACTCGATCGGGGCGATGATCTGCGGATCGAGGCGCTGCTGCGGACGCCGGGAGGTGGATCAACGGACGGACTGGCTCTGGCGCTGGATCTGTTCGACGAACGAGGGACCCATCTTTTTGGAACGCACGCAACTCTGCCGGCGCAGTTGCCGCCGACGGCAGCGGGGAGTCGCCGGGGGGACGATGAGCCGGATACGCGGTTGGCAGCCGCAACGATTCGCCAGCCACCGTTGGCATCAGGATCTCTGCGGCTGGTGGCGACATTGCTGGACGCAACGGCAGCGGGACGCGAAGTTATCGACCGGCGAGAAACGATGGTGCGTGTGAACTCCGCGGACGGGCCAGACAATGGACTCCTTGCGCTGGAGCACGATTGGTCGTGGCAGGCACCGGTCGCTTCGTCTCCGGCAGGATCATCGAGCGGGATGGCGCTATTCCGACGGTAGGCCCGTCAGATCAAGATGAAAAGATGATGGATGTGGTGGGGACGATCGGTGATCGTCCTTTTGTGTCTCCGTCTCGTGGCGCCTTACGACCGCGAAGGGTGAAATCAGCGTAACTTCTGTTAGCATGGCGCGCGTACGACGGACACGAACGGCCGCCCGGGGACCGTGAAAGCGGAAGCCCCTGCGGAGAGCTGACGACACATGGTCGGAGGCTGATGGCTGAAGGGCTTTCATGATTTCGGTGTTCGCCGCTGCCTGGCGGGTGATCCTCAAGCGCACTGGCGCTGACTGGTTGATTCTGGCCGCAGCGACATTAATCATCCTGCTGTCGACGACGCTGCTTGCAGCAGGTCCGATTTATGCTGGCGCAGTGACGCTTTCCGGGCTGCACCGGACACTCGCAGATGCCGAGGTCGTTGACGCAAACGTCGAGATTTCCTCACGATTACGGCCTGGCGACTACCGGACGCTGAACGACCGCGTTGCGCTCGAAGCGGGTTCTGCCTTTGGACCAACCGGCGCGACAGTCGAGCGGACGGGACGGTCGGATTCGTTCGCGATTCCTGGGCAGGATCAGGACGACGTCTCCGAACTGGCGGTCTTCGGCTTCTACGAAAACATCACGAGCCACGCGACACTCGTCGAAGGCGTCTGGCCAGCAGATGCAGCGCGTGATCTCGTGCCATCCGTCGTGTCGGACGCGGCAGCCGAGGCATTGGGGGTGTCGGTCGGCCAGGAACTCGACTTGCAAAGCCGTCGCGAATCGGACTACGCCGTTCGCACACGAGTTGTCGGCATCTACTCGATCAACGATCCACTCGATCCGTACTGGTTCCAGGAACCGTTGGAGATCGGTGGCATTCAAGTCGGCGAGTCATTCACGACCTACGGACCGTTCGTCGTCACTCCGGAAGACTTCTTCGGCCGAACGACGATGATTTCGGCGGACGTGAACTGGCGCGTTTATCCGAGTTTCCTCAACCTGACGGTCGCCGAAGTCGGGCCATTCCGTGGCAACCTTGATCGGCTCGAAGGTGCGCTGAATACAGGAATGTCGAGCGGTCAGCGGTTTACAATCTCGACGAACCTGAACACGATCCTCCGGAAAGCCGAGCGCTCGCTGCTCGTCACGCGGACCGGTGTGATGATCCTGACGGTTCAACTGGCCGTCCTGGCTGGGTACGCACTGGTTCTGACCGCTGGGCTGCTGATTGAGCAACGGCGCGTCGAGACGGCTTTGCTGCGTTCGCGAGGGGCGAGCAACGGGCAAGTCGCGGCGATGGCACTGATGGAGGGATTGCTGCTGGCGCTACCGGCAGCGATCGCTGGTCCGTGGATCGCGGCGTTCTCGTTGCGACTGTTGAATGTCGTCGGACCGTTGACGTCAATCGATCTCGCGCTCGACCCACGAGTGACGACTGGTAGCTACCTGTTGTCGCTGATTTCTGCGGCTGCGTGTGTTGCGGCACTGGTTCTTCCGGCGTACCTCGCAGCGCGGTCGTTCATCGATGCCCGTGCGGCGCGTGGGCGGCAAATGCTCAGTGGTATCGCACAGCGCGGCGGAATTGACGTCGCGCTACTGGTCGTTGCGGTCATCGGGTACTGGCAACTGCGTCGATACGGCGCGCCGATTACTGAAACAGTCCAGGGCCGAATCGGACTCGATCCGTTCCTGGTGGCAGCCCCGGCGATCGGCTTGCTGGCCGGTGCAGTTGTCGCGTTGCGGATCGTTCCTCTACTGGCGAAAGCAATCGAACGCGGCGTTGCTAATGGCCGCTCTGCAGTCGTGTCGCTTGGCGCATGGCAGGTCGCCCGTCGCCCGTTGCGTTACACACGCTCGGCGCTCCTCCTGATGCTTGCATTGGCGATCGGTTTGTTTGCGGTTGCGTACACGCGGACGTGGACGGACTCTCAGCGCGATCAGGCGAATTACCAGGTAGGCGCTGATATGCGGGTGACGCCGGATCGGCGGACTGGCCGCGCGATCCCGCAGTACACCCTCGCGAATGCCTATGAGCAGATTGATGGTATCGAGGCGCCGATGCCTGTCATTCGCAACTCGGCGACGATTTCACGTTCGGCGGGAACGGGACGTGTCGTCGGCGTCGATGCCAGCACTGCGGCGGATGTCGTGCTGTTTCGCGAGGATCTGTCGGAATCGTCACTTGAATTGATGATGGACGAACTGGCGGCGGCGCGCCCTTCCGTGCCGCTGACGGGACTGCCTGGCGAGCCGCTGCGCCTCGCGTTTGACATCGACATCGTCATGACCGCGTTGCCTCCCGAAGCACCTCCAGGCGCCGATAGTGACATTTTCCATAACGTGTCGGTCGTCATTCACGATGCACGCGGCATGTTGTACCGGTTGACCGGAGGTTCCATTCAGCCGGACGCCGGTGTACAACGCGTCGTCGTCGATCTAGGGTTCGATCTCGGTGGACAGGTGGCGATGCCGCAGTATCCGCTGAGTCTGGTATCCATTGAATCGCGGATACTCATTCCAAATCACGTCGCCCGCGAAGGTCGTTTCGACATTGTTGCGATTTCTGCGAGTTCCTCGCTGGACGGTGAAGACTGGCAACTTGTTGAGCTTGGCCAGGGCTCGGCTGCTTGGGAATACGTGACGGCCCGGGCCGGTGGACTTCTGGATTCGCCGACGATTCTTCCGCTCGAACCGCAGAATGAAGGGTCGATCTCGTTTGGATTTGGAACTGGGTCGACGGTCGGTGGAAATAGCCTCATCCCGATGACGTTCTCGATTCAACCCGCTGGTGAAGACGAACCCGATGAAACGTCGCTCATCGCTGCGATTGTCAGTGATTCGTTTCTTGCGGCGACGGAATCGCAGGTCGGCGACGAACTGCAAGTCGATATCGCCGGAGCAAGGCGACCTCTCAGGATCGTCGGCGTCGTCAGCGCGTTCCCGACAGTCGATCCAGACGATGGACCGGCGATGATTATCGACCTCCCGACGTTCGTGACGCTGCAATTCCAAACGTCCGGGCGAATCGATAGTGCAGATGAATGGTGGATCGCGACCGCCGACGAAGAAACGGCGTCGATCGCTGGAATGCTTGGCGATGCACCGTATTCGAGCTGGAAGATTGCGGACCGTTTTAAGCGTGCTGAACTGCTGCGCACTGATCCGGTTGCGCTGGGAATCATCGGTGCGTTGTCACTCGGGTTTGTCTCGGCGGCATTGTTTGCGGTGATCGGATTCGTCGTCAGCGCGTCGGTATCCGCGCACGAGCGATTGGCCGAGTTTTCATTGCTGCGGGCGTTGGGGCTTTCTCCTCGGCAACTTTCAGGATGGCTGTCGCTCGAAAACGGATTGCTGGTGCTGATCAGCCTGATCGGTGGGACGGCGCTGGGGTTGATGATGGCGTGGATGGTGTTGCCGTTCGTGACGTTGACGCAGGATGCGTCGGCTGTCGTACCGGGGATTATCGTCGCGATTCCGTGGGGCAGTATTCTCCTGCTTGAAGGGCTTACCCTGGCTGCACTGGGACTTGTGGTTGCGGTTTTGGCGGTGTTGCTGCGCAGGGTTGGCCTCGGGACCGTTCTTCGAATGGGGGATGAGTAGCCGTGGCACGCGCTACTGCTCGTCCGAAATCACCGGGCGTTCCGCTCACGCCGGATGCCGTCTGGACAATGCTTCGGCGGCTGCGAGCCGAGCGTGACCTGATGGCTGTTGTCGTTGGGATCGTCCTTGTTACGACCTTCGTGTTTGCGTCAATCCCGAGACTGTTCAACGACATGGCTGACGATGGCCTGACGCACGCCGTCACTTCGGCCAACCCACTGATGCGCAATATTCAGATGACGCATCCCGACAGGATTCCCGTGACGATGGATGGAGATGATCCATTCACGGGAGTGAAAGCGTTTGGCGATGAATTCAGGGAAGAACTTTCTCCGTCAATTCAGCAAATTATCGCCGACACGAAATACGTAATCGATTCGCCTCGTTATCGTGTATTCGACACACCGGGTGTAGCCGCGTTCCCATTCCCACGTTACATCACGATGCGGAATCAGGAACAGGTCGATGACCACTTGACGCTGGTTGCCGGGCAGATGCCCCAGCGTCGTGATGACACGGTTACGGTGAGCGGGGAACTGACAGGCGACCAGCCTGAGCAAGCGACCATCTTCGAGATCGCGATTTCGACTGAGACAGCCAGGCAACTCTCGGTCGAACTCGGTCAGCAGTTGGTGATGGAGCCGTTTACCGATGACCGGCTGGTACGGTTGCTACCGCGAACTCAGCACCATTACATCGTCATGGAAATCAGCGGCCTCTTCGAAGTCAATGATGTGACGGAAGAATACTGGCTCAGTATTCCAGTCATCGACCGTGCGTCCGAATACGACGACGGCGATCAGGTGCACATCTACGCGACCGGCATTATGGCGACCGATGGATACATGCAGTATCTCGCGCAGACGTCATTTCAGATGGCCTACATGTGGCGGTACTACGTTAACCCAGAGGCGTTTGACGCTGGCGACCTTGGTCAATTGGCGGCTGACGTTCGTCGGCTGGACGCGGAGTACGGGACGTTTAGCAGCGCCACCACGCTGGAGATCGGCGTGACGACGGGCCTCTCTTCGATATTCCGGCGCTACATCGAGCAGCGCGAGGTGACCGAGGCTGTGTTGTCCCTGGCGTCAATTGGACTGCTGGCGGTCGCTATCGCCGTGATCGGGCTGGTGGCGATGATGGTGGCTGAGCGGCGTCGACAGATGGTGGCGCTCGTTCGGGGGCGTGGCGGATCGATCGGGCAGTTGACCGGGACGCAGGTCATCGAAGGACTGCTGTTAACGGTGCCTCCAGCAATCCTGGGATATCTAGCGGCCACAATCATCGTCGGAGATCGGTTCAGTTCCTGGTCGGTCTGGGCAGCCGTCGGGATCGTCACGGCGACGACCCTCCTGCTGGTGACTGGAGCGTTGCCGATTATCCGGCGTGGTCTGGGGGCGACCGATCGCGCTGAAGTTCCGATCAGCCGCGTTTCACTGCGGCGGATCGTGCTGGATGTCCTGATCATCGCGATGGCGCTGGTTGGGGTGTACCTGCTGCGCCGGCGTGGATTGACGGGCGACAGTTCGTCGGAAGAGATCAACCAGTGGGATCCGTATCTGGCAGCCGTGCCGGTCCTGTTGGGGCTGGCGACGGGACTCGTCATGCTGCGACTGTATCCAGTTCCGGTACGGTTGTTTGGATGGGCAGCGTCGTTGCGGCGAGACCTTATCCCTGCGCTTGGGTTCCGGCGACTCGGGCGTCAGCCTGGGGCGGCTAACCTGCCGCTACTCGTGATGTTGCTGGCGGTTGCGGTCGGTGTGTTCTCGTCGATCATGCTGTTTACAATCGACGAAGGACAAACCGAATCTTCATGGCAACTGGTTGGCGCAGACTACCGCATCGACGCGACCTCGACCGGCTACCTGTTCACTGCCGTCGACCTGTCTGAGGTCGAGGGTGTCGAGGTCGTCGCGAAGTCGTACCTGATTTCGGACGCGAGATTTTCGAACCGTTCGCCGATCGTCGGGTCAACATACCTGCACGCGATCGAAACCACCGAGTACGAAGCGGTGACAGCCGGAACGCCTGTTCAGGCGAATCTCCCGCAGGAACTTCTTGACGCGCCGCGCGGCACCGACTTTGGGAAACCAACCAACCCGATCCCGGCAATCGTTTCGAACCGGTTTACCAGCAACCAACTCGTGGCTGGCGACACGTTCTCATTGACGGTGTTTGGACGTGAGACGACCTTCATCGTCATCGAGAACCGGGAACATTTTGCCGGAATCCCAATCAACAGACCGTTTGTCGTCACGTCCTACGATCTCCTGTCGGCATCGAACCCGGATCGAACGTTCCGGGCGACAGCGATGTTTCTGCGCGGTCCAGCGAGCGCATTCGACGTCATGGACGCGACACTCGACGATCAGTCGGCGTCAGCCAGGCTGACATCGCGGGATGAGGAATACTCCGAGATCCATGACTCTCCGCTCATTTCCGGCGTGGCTGGCGGGTTCCGGATTGGCCTCGTGCTGGCGGGAGCGTACTCGGCGCTCGCGGTCATCGTTGCATTGACAGTCACGGCAAACGCACGTGCGCGCGATCTCGCGTTCCTCCGGACGATGGGGTTGTCTCGCGAGCAGGCGATTGGCTTGACCGTTGTAGAGCAGTTGCCGCTGGTGGTGCTGGCACTGGCGGCTGGCACAGCACTCGGAGTTGTTGTGGCTCGGTTGGTTGAGCCCGGCGTGAATCTACAGGCGTTCACGGGAGAGGGGCTGCCGGTCGAGTTGCGGATCAATTGGATCAGCATCGGCCTCCTGGGACTCGGCCTCGTCGTGACGGTGGCGGGAGCCGTCGCAGTGTCATCGACTCTGTCGCGGCGGGCGAGCCTTGGACAGGCGTTGCGACTTGGTGACGATTGATCGGCCAGTGTGGTGGACCACGGAGCGCTCGATGGCGAGGTTCCCGATATTGCCGCACGATTGGCAACATGATAAGCCAGGCACGCGAATACGGTATCGTAGCGAATGATAGCGTTGGAATGGTTGTAAGGTGACGATATGACAGGCACGACATCGACGACATCGAGCGAGTCACTCGACTTCCGAACGCTGACTGAGCAGGCTGCCCAACGGAAGCGGGCGCAATATGGCGAAGGCGCCCAGATCGTTTGCGACAACCTTGTCAAGATCTACAAGATCGCAGACCTCGAGGTCGTCGCGCTCCAGGGACTCGACCTGATCGTCGAGAAATCGGAACTGATCGCGATTGTTGGCGCATCGGGCTCCGGAAAATCGACGTTGCTCAACATTCTTGGCGGACTCGATGTGCCCTCGGCAGGCCGGGCGCTGGTAGGGGGCTACGATCTGCTGAACATGGACAGCAAAGAGCGCACGCGCTACCGAAGGCAGATGATCGGCTTCGTCTGGCAGCAGACGGCGCGCAACCTGCTGCCGTATCTCACGGCGCTGGAAAACGTCGAGATGCCGATGATCCTCGATGGAATGCCAGGCAAACTCCGTCGCGCCCGGGCAATGGAACTGCTGGAACTGGTTGGACTGGCTGACCGGGCAGGACATCGACCCGATCGACTATCCGGCGGTGAACAGCAACGCGTGGCGATTGCCGTGTCGCTTGCCAACGCACCGCAGGTGTTGCTGGCCGACGAGCCGACTGGTGAACTCGATACGGCGACGTCGACAGAGATCTTCGGTGTATTGCGGTCAGTGTCGCAGAATCTCGGCGTCACCGTCGTCGTTGTGACGCACGATCCGTTGGTTTCGGGGCAGGTGAACCGGACGATCGCCATCCGTGATGGCCGGACGAGCAGTGAAACACTACGGCGAACCGAACTGAGTGATGCAGGCGACCACGAAGTCATCGCGGAAGAGTTCGCCGTTCTCGATCGTGCAGGACGTTTGCAGTTGCCGCGCGAGTATGTTGACGCGCTCGAACTTGAGCGGCGGGTGCGGCTGGAACTTGAGCGAGATCATATCGGCGTCTGGCCCGACCAGCAACGCGACGAGCGTATCCAAGATGCAGAGGAACCAGCGACAGTGTTGAAGGAGCGGCAGTGATGAGCGACCCGCACGAGCGTTTTCGCCCGCCGTCCCGCCAATCAACATCGCCGTTCGTCACGCGCGAGCAGGAGGACCGACCCGTCCAAAATATCTGGGGACGCCGTGAGGAGTCTCTGGAAACGCTGATCAAGCCAATTGTGGAAACACGCGGAGTCACCCGCGAGTACCCGATGGGGGAGACGATTGTTCGCGCATTGCGGGGCGTTGATATGCGTGTGCAGCGTGGGCAGCTCGTTGCGGTCAAGGGAAGATCGGGTTCTGGTAAGACGACACTGCTGAATCTGATCGGTGGACTCGATCGTCCGACGGCAGGGCAGGTCTACTTCGACAGCCGCGAGGTGTCGAGCATGGACGAGAATGACCTGATCGACCTGCGTCGCAACAAGATCGGATTCATCTTCCAGGCATTCGGTCTGATTCCGATTCTGTCCGCTGCCGAAAACGTCGAGATTCCACTGCGGTTGGCACAGGTGCGTGTTTCGCAACGCGAAGAGCGGGTGCGGGTGTTGCTGGAACTGGTTGGTCTGGGGGAAAGGGCGACGCATCGACCGCACGAACTGTCCGGTGGAGAGCAGCAGCGGGTCGCGATTGCGCGGGCGTTAGCGAATGCGCCGGAACTGCTGCTGGCTGATGAGCCGACTGGACAACTCGACTCCCAAACGGGTCGGACGATCATGACGCTGATCCGCGCGCTGGTCCACAGCGAGGGAGTGACCGCGATCGTCGCGACGCACGATCCGGTGCTGATCGACCTGGCCGACCGGCTGATCGAACTGCAGGACGGAAACATTATCTCCGATAGCGCGGCAGTGGCCGACGACAGCGACCGCTACAGCGTCCACAGATAAACGATCAGGATGCCGACAACAAACAACGCAACTGCAGCGGAACAACCGAGGGCGATGTTGAGCGTTGAGTCCGAACGCTGAGGTCCGTGTCGCTTCTCGTTCACGCCGAGCGATGTTCCGCTGCGTCGTCGATCACCAACGGCTGTGGTATTCCATGTCGCCTGATGCGGTTTTGCGTTGAACACGGCAGGATACAGGCCGGACTGGCGCCTGCAGGAGCGGGGAGGGCGAGGCTGCGGCCATCGCCCCTACGTGCGGATCTGCCATTTCTAACGCCGGTGATCATGCGCTGTTCGCGCGATCGAGCCAGCGTTCGAATAGCTGGCGGATCGTGTCGTCGGGCAGGTCGAGCGTCGCGTCGCCGACGGTGAGTTCCAACTTTTGCAGGGTGGGAATCGGGCTGTCGCCGAGACGCGATGTGATGAACGTGCCGGTTTCCTCAGCGAGTGCGATGGCGGTTTCGACTAATTTGTCGCGATCGCCGGGCAGATAAATATGCATCATGTTCGTTTGCGGCGGGTTCGGGACGATTGCGACGCCTGGAATATTCTGAAGGGCTGCTGCGATGCTTACGGCCTTCTCATGATAGGCATGCATCCGGTCGAGTCGTTGGTCGACGGCCAACTGCGCGGAAACAACGTACGGGTAAGCACGGATGAGCCTGCCGCCATGACGGTGCTGCCAGAGGCGTGCTTCGGCGATGAACTCTGCCGAGCCAGCCAGCGCTGCGCCCTGAATCGCACCGAGAATCTTGTAGAACGAGACATAGACGCTGTCGAACAGGCCGCAGATCTCGGAGTATTCGCGCCCGTAGAACGGCTGTGTTTCCCAGAGCCTTGCACCATCCATGTGAAGCGGTATCGAGCGGGATCGCGCCCATTCAGACATCGCGACAAGATCGTCCCAGCCAGGCAGTTGACCGCCGATCTCTCGCTGGGGTAGTTCCAGCAGCAGTGCACCGATCGGTTCTGGCACAGCTTGCAGGTCGTCGAGACTGAGGACCTGATTGGGCGATCCGACGCGGATGCCTCGGACGGAGTGAAGGATTTCGTAGGCGTGTTGTTCGAAGGTGTCGAGGTGGTTGCGCGGGTGCATCGCGACGGTCGGGATGCCGGATCTGGTGGTCCAGATGCGGAGTGCGATCTGCTGGGACATCGTGCCGGTTGGCAGGAAGAGGGCAGCCTCTTTGCCGAGCAGTTCCGCGATCCGCGACTCGAACGATTCGATGACGTTACCTGAGCCGTAGGTGTCAGGACGCACGTCATCGGCGAGGTATTCGGCGAGTTCGAGGAAGGTCTGTTTCGGCGATTGTGGGTAGTGGTGGGCGAGAAAGCGCTCGCAGCGGCTGTGGATTCGTTCGATCTCCTGCTGATCCATCTGGCCTCCGGATGATTGCTCGATGACGTGCGTTGCGTGCCGGATACGGTAGCACAACGCGGCCGTTTCGATGCCGTTTCTCGGCGGTTGCTACGATAGCCGGGGGCTGAAGGAGCATGCTATACTCGGGACGATGCCGCCCGATTCGGGCGGAAACCCGTTCGCCGACGTAGCTCAGCTGGCAGAGCAGCTGTTTCGTAAACAGCAGGTCCGGGGTTCGAATCCCCGCGTCGGCTCCCCACGAACCGCATGTAGACGCGAAAAATGGCACTGACTGCCTCGATCAGTGTTGTCGATTCGGCTCCGTTGGTCACAATTTGGTCACACGAACTGACGACGACGCCCCTAGAGAACGCGGGCAAGTGTTTATTTATGCTCCTCGTTGGTTTAGCATGCGCGTTGAGCCAAGACACGGTCACGTCTTGTTAAATCCCTAGCTGTTCGTGCTGCCGGCGTGGGGACTATCTCCAGTGGGTAGCCGCTCGAGGATGTGAAACGGTGGTACCACAAACCACAAACCGATGGGTGAACTTTCCGATTTTCAAGACGCTAGACGTCGATGGATACGGTTTGTACCCAGGGTCCCAACCAGAT
>JBGSWU010000272.1:0-3089 GCA_041751795.1 Thermomicrobiales bacterium | reverse complement strand
GAATCAGTCGCCCTCGGGGCATGCTTCCACCCGCCTGAGGCTGGAGGGAGGCGCGCCGGACCAAGAATACCCTATCGTGACAGGGATTTGTGAGCCGCCAGGGACTCGAACCCCGAACCCACTGATTAAGAGTCAGTTGCTCTGCCAATTGAGCTAGCGGCCCGCGCTGTTTGTGGCGCGAACAAAATGATAGCGCACAAGCGCCGATGACGCCAATACATGCGTCAAAGTGTTCGACTTGCCTCAATACGTTCCACTACGGCCCGCGTGCGCTACGATACGACAACAACGAGACGGGAACAGATGGACGTCGGATAGGGGAAGACGATGAGTAGCCATGCCTCCGGATTCATGCCGCTCCAGTTCGAGCGCTTGTCCGCTGACGAATCGATCGCCCGATCGGAATCCTTCGTCGAGATGATGCGATCCCGGCGAAGTGTTCGTTCGTTTTCACCCGATCCAGTGCCGTTTGCTGCAATCGAGAATGCGATACGTGCTGCCGGCACCGGACCGTCTGGCGCCAACCAACAACCGTGGCGCTATGTCGTCGTTCAAGATCCTGGGGTGAAACGTCAGATCCGGGAAGCAGCCGAAGCAGAAGAGCGAGAAAGCTACGAACACCGAATGAGCCAGGAGTGGCTTGATGCACTCGCGCCGCTCGGTACGAACTGGCAAAAACCGTATCTCGAGGTTGTCCCGTACATCATCGTCTGCTTCCGCCTCGATTACGGCATCGAGACTCGCGACGACGGGAGCGAAGTTCGCGTCAAGCACTACTATCCAGGTGAGTCGATGGGTATTTCCGTTGGATTTCTGATCGCGGCACTCCACAACGCCGGGCTGGCGACGCTCACCCACACTCCTAGTCCGATGGGCTTTCTGAACGAGGTGCTCGGTCGTCCGAAGAACGAGCGTCCATTCGTTGTCCTGCCGGTCGGCTATCCCGCTGATGATTGCCAGGTCCCGGTGATCACCAAGAAACCGCTGGACGAGATCATGCTCGTCGTCTGATCGTTCCCGCCCGATTGGTGCCCGATTGATAAGATTCGCTGTGGCAAGACGTCATGGTCAGACACTGCCGTCTGCCGGACTGCCACAGCGAAAGGACTACACCCAGTTGGAACGATCCGAGCGATTTCTGCGAGCGTGCCGGCGCGAGCCGGTTGATTGCACCCCCGTCTGGTTCATGCGGCAAGCCGGGCGTTATATGCCCGAATATCGCGCGATCCGCGCGAAACACTCACTTCTCGATATCATCGCGAACGCTGAACTGGCCGCCGAAGTAACCCTTCAACCAATTGAGGCGCTCGGCGTCGATGCGGCGATCATCTTCGCCGACATTCTGCCGCCACTCGTACCGATGGGGATGGACCTCGAGTTCGCCGCAGGCGAGGGTCCGGTTCTCCACAATCCTCTTCGCGACCGCGCATCCATTGAAGCCCTCCGTCCAATCGACCCTGAAGAATCGCTCAAGTCAACGCTCGACGCACTCTCGATGGTTCGCCGTGAACTCGACGGCAAGGTGGCGTTGATCGGGTTTGCCGGTGGACCATTTACACTCGCGAGCTATGCGATCGAAGGTGGATCATCCCGGAACTACCAGCGAACGAAGACGCTGATGTACAGCGAGCCCGACACCTGGGCGCTGCTGATGGACAAGATCGCGACGATGACCGCAGATTACCTGCGTGCGCAGGTGAAAGCCGGTGCGCAATGCGTCCAACTCTTCGACTCCTGGGCGGGTGCCCTTGCCCCTGATGACTACCGACGATATGTCCTCCCGGCCACGAAGCGGATCGTCGATGCGCTCCTGCCCGAGAACGTTCCGGTCATCGTGTTTGGCACGAACACGAGCGGAATGCTCGATATCGTCGCAGAGGCTGGGAGTCCAGTCGTTGGCGTTGATTGGCGTATCCCGCTCGACAAAGCCTGGAACATCATCGGCCACGATCGCGCTGTTCAAGGGAATCTCGACCCGTTGGTGCTGTTTGCGCCATTGCCTGAGGTTGAAAGCCGCGTCCGCGACATCCTGCATCTGGTGGATGGACGATCAGGCCACATTTTCAACATTGGGCACGGCATTCTGCCGCAAACGCCGGTCGACACCGTCCGCGCCGTTGTCGACATGGTCCACGCCGTCAAGATCAACGATTCTTCGTCGAAAACCGCGTAACAATTTCAATGTTCTATCGTCAGCGATGTCGCTGATGGACGAAGGCTGACCGGAGGTAAGAATGCGCACGATCGGTGTCATGGTAATGGCCTATGGTGGCCCAAATTCGCTCGAAGAAGTTGGCCCATACCTGGACGACATCCGCGGTGGTCGCCCGACGTCCGAAGAACTCCTCCACGAGATCACTGACCGGTACCGTCAGATCGGTGGTCGTTCACCGATTCTCGAACTGACGAACGCGCAGGCGCGTGGAATCGAGCAGGCCCTCAACGACGACGCTGCAAAGAACGCAGGCGTTCGCTACAAGACGTTCGTCGGAATGCGCCACTGGCACCCATACATCGGTGATGTCTTCGGCGAGATGATGGCTGAAGGAGTCGATGAAGTCGTCGGCGTCGTGATGGCTCCACACTACAGCCGCATGTCGATCGGTGCCTATATCGGGAAACTCGAGAAGGCCGTCAGCCAGAACGGCACGGACGTCCCGGTTCGACTCGTCGAAAGCTGGAACGACGAGCCGAGTTTCATCGACGCTGTTGCGGATCGCGTCACCCAAGCGTTGAAGAAGTTTCCGGAGGACATTCGATCTGACGTGCCGATTCTCTTCACCGCGCATTCACTGCCGGCACGGATCCTTGAATCGAACGATCCGTACCCTGAGGAATTGCAAACGTCGGTTCGGCTCGTCGTCGAAAAGCTACAGCCGAAGGACCACCGCTGGGCATTCCAGAGCCAGGGCGCGAGCGCGGAGCCGTGGCTTGGCCCCACCGTTGAAGACACGCTCCAGCAGATTGCTGATGAGGGGCATCACAACGTGCTCCTCGTCCCGATCGGCTTTGTCTGCGATCACGTTGAGGTCCTGTTCGATGTCGACATCGAGCACCGACACCAGGCAGAAGAGCTTGGCATCCGGCTG
>JBGSWU010000271.1:0-3991 GCA_041751795.1 Thermomicrobiales bacterium | reverse complement strand
GGACCCTACCTCTGGGGGACAGGCGACCCGATGCGCCCAGCACATCGAGGTGACATCATCCAATTCGACAGCGGTGTTAGTATCGATGGCCATCACACGGATATCGGGCGCACCTTCACGTTCGGCGAGCCAAGTGACGTTCAGCAACGTATCGAGTCAGCGCTCGTAGCTGGCTTCGAAGCCGGAATGGCCGAATTAAGGCCCGGACGTCGGTACTGCGATGTCTTCTTCGCCACAGAGAAGGCTGTCCGCGGGAGTGGCTTTCCGTCCTACACGCGCGGGCATTTTGGCCACAGCATCGGGAGTGAGATCTTCGGGGAAGAGTGGCCGTGGATTTCCGCAACAGAAGAGCGCATCATCGAGCCGGGCATGGTCATCGCCTTTGAAGTTCCCTATTATGTCAACGGGGTCGGCGGATTCCAAAACGAAGACAACATCCTTATCACCGAAGATGGCAATGAAACGTTCAACACTTTGCCGATGGAACTCGTCAGAGTCGGGGATTGATTGTCTGAAGGGGACGTGAAAGAGCGGAATTGAACGATGAACTATACGCTGCGGGGCCAGATTTAGGGGTAGATGGCCCATAGATCTGTGTCTTATGGTTTGAGTGGAGGAGTATCCCATGACCAACAATCGCAACTTTGACTATCTAGGAACAAGACTCTCTCGCCGTCGGCTGCTCCAGATCAGTGGCGGAGCCGTGGGCTCGATGACCCTCGTGCCACTCCTCGCCGCTTGCGGCGGAGACGACGATGATGACGATGATGAAGAGGCGACACCTACGACAGCGGATAGCGACGCTGGCGACGACGCTACCACGACCTCAGCCGACACGGATAGCGGAGACGACGATGAACCAACCGCGGCCGATGATGATTCGGGGGATTCTGGATCGGAGCGGCAAGGCGGCGAGTTGAACATCGGCTCCATTCAAGAGCCCGATAGCCTCAATCCCTGGCTCACGGGATTGATCGTCGCTCTTGAAGTTGAGAACATGATTTACGACTCGCTGACTCGAGTAAATCCGCAAGGAGACCATGTACCCGCACTCGCAGTGGAAGTCCCATCGGTCGAAAACGGTGGTATTAGCGAAGACCTGATGACCTACACCTACAAACTTCGGGACGACGTGACCTGGCACGATGGCGAGCCGTTCACCTCAGCTGATGTCGTGTTCACCTACGAGGCTATCGCTGACCCCGAAGTTAATGCCCGCGCCCGAATCGGATTCGATCTCATCGAATCAGTTGAGGCGCCCGACGACCACACTGTCGTGTTCAACCTCACGGAGCCGAGCGGCGTCTTCCTCGAATCTTGGGGGTACCGTGGCACCCTGCCCAAGCACAAATTTGAGGGCCAAGACATGAACACGACCGACCTGAACATCAACCCGACCGTCGGAACGGGTGCATATAAGTTCGTCGAATGGCGCACCGGAGAGCGAATTGTCCTTGAACGCAACGAGAATTACTACCGTGAAGGCGCCTACCTTGACCAGATCAACTACTTAATCATTCCAAACTCGGACACGCTGCTTGCTATGCAGGAGACGGGCGAGATCGACATGCGATTCGTGCTTTCCGCCGAGCACGTTGCATTTGCTCAGGACTACGAGGATTTCCTGCTCCTCGCTACCCCAGCTCATTCGTACTTCCACTTCACGATCAACCTGGATGATCCGATTCTTGGTGATAAGAACGTTCGACACGCGCTAACCTTTGGCCTCAATAAAACCGAAATCACCGAGACCATTCTGCAAGATCTTTATGACACTCAATGGTCGCCAATCTCGCAACCGAGTTGGGCGTTCGTCGATCCTGCGGAAAAAATGGAATACGATCCGGAACAGGCAAAGCAACTGCTCGAGGAGGCTGGATGGACAGGCGGAGACGGCGAAATCCGCCAGAAGGATGGAGCGTCACTAACGCTGAACATTATGAATATTGCTGGCGATACCGAGCGCCTGCAAGTCGTCCAGCTTGCTCAGGCGCATTGGAGAGAGATCGGGGTTGAGGTCAATATCGATCCGGTGGACGCTCCCACCTTCGTCTCGCGCAGTTCCGGTGGTGATTTCCAGTGGGCCTACGGCTTCTGGTCATGGTCTGTAGATCCAAGCGGTTACAACGAACGCTGGTTGAGCACGAGCACAGCAAACTGGGCACACTATAACAACGAGGAAGTTGACCAGTTGCTCCTTGATGCGCTGCAGACCGTGGACCGCGACGAACGGACGGAGATGTATGCGCGCTTCCAGGAAATCGTGATCGAGGATGCAACTAACATATTCCTCTACAATCGCGTTTTCTATGATGCAGTAAAGACGCGAGTGAAAGGGTTTGAGCCGAATCCATCTCTCTCCACGAACATGTGGAACGCACACGAATGGTGGATTGAGGACTAGTAATGCAACGCTATCTCCTGCGGAGACTGCTCGGGACTATCCCTCTACTCCTCGGGATTTCGATCGTTCTGTTTATCCTGATTCATCTACCTCCGGGCGGCCCAGCAGACATCTATGCAGGGCAGCCCGGGGTCACGCAGGAAGATCTTGACCAGATCAAAGAGAATCTGGGACTGAATGATCCGCTGCCGGTCCAGTACGTGAAATGGCTGAGAGGGATCGTAGTGGGCGACTGGGGCGAATCCTATCGGGATGGTCGTCCCGTTACGCAAGCGATTCTCGAGCGGTTACCAGCCACTCTTGAACTAATGATCGCGTCTTCGCTCTTTGCGATCTTGCTAGCCTTCCCGATTGGGCTGTATACCGCCACACGCGCCACACGCTTTCCACGTTACATCGTGAACGTATTCACCATGCTCGGCATATCCATCCCAACATTTTGGACGGGCTTGATGGTAATTCTCATTCTCGGCGCCAAACTGGGCTGGGTTCCTACTGGGGGACGTGGCGGAGAGGACGGTGACGCGATTGATCGTCTGCACCACCTGCTCGCTCCGGCTATCGTACTAGGGTCAGTCAGTGTCGCTGCATGGGCGCGCTACATACACTCCAGCATGATCGAGGTGATGCAAGCGGATTACATCCGTACGGCACGCGCGAAAGGCCTTAAGGAGAGAGCGGTCGTGCTACGCCACGGCTTTCGGAACGCTACGATCCCGGTCATCACGTTGCTGGGTCTCGAGATTCCGAAGCTCTTCTCAGGTGCTCTGGTGACCGAAGTAATCTTCTCATGGCCAGGAATAGGCCGGCTCATCACCGAGTCGATCCTTGGACGTAACTATCCGGTGCTCATGGGAGCATTCCTGTTAGCGTCTCTGATGGTCGTCGTCGGCAATCTGCTTGCCGATGTGTTTTATGGCTTAACTGACCCTCGAGTCCGATACGAGTAGAGGTCTCATGTCCGTAGACTCCCAGGCCGCCACCACGGCCGGCACAATCGACATCTCGCGGGCCTCACGAAAATCCCGTTCGATGTGGTCCCAGGTCTGGATCCGCTTCCGACGCAACCCGCTTGCAATGTTTGGCATCGTCGTTCTGGCGATCCTGTCGCTCGGCGCACTTCTCGCACCAATCATCGCGCCGTACGATCCGGATGCAGTGGCTCCGTACGATGCCCTTCAGGGCCCAAGCCTGGATCATCTTATGGGAACGGATGACCTCGGACGCGATGTCTTCAGCAGGCTACTGTTTGCTGGACGCGTTTCCCTGCTCGTCGGGCTCTTCGCATCGACAATTGCGGTTGCTATTGGTGCTCTGCTAGGGTCACTTGCTGGATACTATGGACGCTCTCTCGATTCAATCATCTCCCGCATTACCGATGTAGCTCTGTCGATTCCGATCCTTCCACTCGCACTCGTCATAGGCGCATTTATCGAGATAACTCCAGTCAAGCTGACGCTCATTCTGGCCGCGGTTTCCTGGATGGGCGTTACGCGCCTCGTTCGGGGCGAGTTTCTAACACTTCGAAACACGGAATACGCCGAAGCGGCACGCAGCGTCGGGGTTCCAAACTGGCGCATTATCACT
>JBGSWU010000270.1:0-16338 GCA_041751795.1 Thermomicrobiales bacterium | reverse complement strand
GGCCCAAGGGGGCCGCGGTTCTCTTTGCGTATCGTGTCGGTGGAGGCGAGGGGATTCGAACCCCTGACCTCTACAGTGCGATTGTAGCGCTCTCCCAGCTGAGCTACGCCCCCGACATTGCGCGATAATTCCAGCGAAACTGGAATCTCGACGCACGGAACTATATCACAGCCGTTCCGTTGCCTCCGCGGTCCTGGAATGAACACAGCTCTCCGCAACGCGACGAGCCGACGGAGCGGGTGATGGGATTCGAACCCACGACATTCTGCTTGGGAAGCAGACACTCTGCCAACTGAGTTACACCCGCGCGCTGGCTGCAAGTATAGCGACCAGCACGCCGTCCGTCTACAGCCTGAACCGCATTGCGTTCGGTCTGCTAGCATAGCTTTGGCTAATTATCGCGGGGTGAAGAGGGGATGAAATCTATGACAGTTGCTAGAAGCTGGCTCGACATCATCGAGTGCTCAAACTGTAACAAGACATACGATCCGGATACGCTGCTGACCGTGTGTGATGGTTGCGGAAAAGTGCTTCTTGCGCGCTACGACCTTGTTGGGGCCGCAAAAACGATGACGAAAGAGTCGTTGAAGGAACGGCAATGGGATCTCTGGCGCTATCACGAGATCATGCCGGTTCGGGATCCCGTCCACCGTCTGACCCTGGGTGAAGGCGGAACTCCTCTGTTGCGTGCCGAACGAATCGGAGCGCAACTTGGCCTGGCAAATCTCCTCATCAAGGATGAAGGACGAAATCCGACCGGATCGTTCAAAGCGCGCGGCCTGGGTGCCGCCATTTCGCGGGCGCGTGAACTTGGTGTGAAGGCGGTGGCACTGCCGTCGGCTGGAAACGCAGCAGCGGCGGCGAGTGCTTACCTGGCTCGCGGTGGGATGGAAGCTGTCGTTTTCATGCCACAGGACGCGCCAGAGATCTTCAAGGCTGAATGCCGAGCACTTGGTGCGCGCGTCTTCCTTGTCGATGGCCTGATCAACGATGCTGGAAAGATCGTCCGGGAAAACGGTGCGGCTCGTGGCTGGTTTGATGTTTCGACGTTGAAGGAGCCGTACCGCGCCGAGGGCAAGAAGACGATGGGGATCGAACTAGTCGAACAACTCGGCTGGGAGGTGCCTGATGCAATCATCTACCCAACCGGCGGAGGAACCGGAATCGTTGGGATGTGGAAGGCATTCGACGAGCTGGAGCAGATGGGCTTGATTGGGTCGAAACGACCAAAGATGGTCGTCGTTCAGGCGACTGGGTGTGCTCCTATCGTTCGGGCGTTTGAGCGCGGCGAGCGGCACGCCGAACTCTGGCAGGGTGCCGAGACGATCGCACCGGGAATGCGGGTGCCGATTGCAATTGGAGACTACCTGATTATCGACGCGCTCCGCGAAAGCGAGGGGACCGCGGTCGCGATCAGCGATGATGACCTCCTGAGCATGACACAGAAGGTCTCATCGATGGAAGGTATTCACGTATCGCCGGAAGTCGGCGCAGCATTCGTCGCGGCTGGGCAACTACGTGAGTCAGGATTCCTGAGCGAGCAGGAGCGGGTGATCGTTTTCGGAACGGGATCTGGACTGCTGCACACAGACCTGGTGGCTGATGGATACCCAGTCCTCGACCCGAACGACCCGAACGTCGGTTCGCTCATCGATGAGGCGTATCAGTAGACTGCTCGACTTGATGGAGTCAGCTGTTGACAGTTCGGGCAAAAGATCGACCCCCGCTGTCCAACGACGAGCCGTTCCACAGGTGTTCCGCACGCAGGACAGGGCGAGCCGGGCTTCAACCCATACACGCGTAGTCGTGACTGGTTTGTACCTGTCTCGCCCAGTCCGCTCCGATAATCTCTGAAGGTTGTTCCTTGAAGTGCCACTGCGGTCGATAAGACTTCGACAATTGCCGAGTGGAGTGCGGAAATCCGGTCCGTCTCAATGTCGTATGACGGTTGCAATGGATGAATTCGCGCTCGAAAGAGCGACTCGTCCACATAGATGTTCCCTAATCCGGCGATGATCGCTTGGTCGAGTAGCAACGGCTTGATCTGTCGACGACGAGTGCGGAGGAGATCGGTGAGTCGATCGACCGTGAATTCCGGTTCCAGAGGTTCGACGCCGTATCGGCTCCCGAACATGATGAGTTCTTCTGGCGTCCGGTAGGCGATCTTTCCAAACTTGCGGGTGTCGTAGAAGAGCAGGTCACTCCTATCGATGAACTCAAACATCGCACGCAGGTATGGGTCTCGTGAAGAATCGCGACTGCTTCCGCTGTCCGAGCGGTAGAGAAGCTCACCCGTCATTCTTAGATGGATCGATATCGCACCGCCAGAGTTCAGTAGCAACAGAATGAGTTTCGCGCGTCGAGTTACGTCGGTGATCGTTTGTCCGACGATGGAGCAGATAAATTCATCCAGGGATGGTTGCTCCAGCGTCCGATGCCAATTCAAGTGAAACAACGAGATCGTCTTTCCAATGAGGTGAGGGCGAAGCGTTCGACAAACGGTTTCGACTTCCGGTAACTCTGGCATGATCAAGTCCATATCTGACTCGTTGGACGACGTGAGGAGCGGTGTATGGCTCGCAGCGATCAAGAGTGTATCTTCTGCCGGATCATCCGCGGAGAGATCCCGGGTGACAAGGTGTTTGAAAACGAAACGGTTTTGGCCTTCCGCGATATTCAACCCGCAGCTCCAACCCATATCCTGATCGTCCCGAGGGAACATATCGAGTCGGTTAGTGACCTGACAGACGATGATGCAAAGATTGCAGGTGCGCTCATATTGGCGGCACGTTCGATCGCAGAGCAGGAGAACGTCGTCGAACACGGTTATCGCGTCATCACGAATACCGGAGATTGGGGTGGTCAGACAGTGAATCACCTGCATCTTCATCTGCTTGGAGGACGACAGTTGGGTGCGCTCGGCTAACGTATGGTCGAGTCACTGGTCGTTCGCAGTTTCCAGGATCTCGTTGAACCTGAGCGCTCGCTGTGCTTAGATAACCGATACTCTGAGCATGTCGCGCGTACAATCGGCGGGGGCAGTGCTGTCGCGAATGCGTAGTAAGGGGCGAAGTACGTGTCCTTGATCGAACGTCTCAATGAAGACATGAAGGCTGCGATGCGCTCTGGCGACAACCGCCGGCGCGACGTTATTCGCTACTTGCGATCAGCGATTAACAACGCAGCAATCGAGAAGCGCGAAGATCTGACCGATGACGAGATCGAAGGAGTCATTCGGACGCAGGTAAAGCAGCGCCGGGATTCCATTGAGTTGTTTCGCAAAGGCGATCGTGACGAACTCGCTGATGAAGAAGAAGCACAGATCGCGGTTCTTCTTGACTATCTCCCGGCTCAACTCAGTCACGAGGAACTGGTCGAACTGGTCCGGAAGACGGCAGACGACCTGCAGGTCTCGACGCCGAAAGATATGTCTCGTCTCATGCCCGCACTTGTTGCAGCGGCGGCCGGTAGAGCCGACGGTCGGACGTTGAGCCAGCTTGCAAAGGAAGAAGTCGAGCGGCGATCTGCTGGATTGGCATCGTCCTGATTAATATCCGACGCTGTAACGTGCAACGTGTGACGGATACGCACTGATGAGCGACGAACGAGCGAGCGCGACCGACACTAGCGTCCGCACCCAGCCGCATCGGCTGGGCCGGTTATTGAGGTTGGGTCGTCGGTCTGATGGCGAGCCATTGAGTGCCATTGCCCGGTTGATCCTCTTCACTCTCGCTCTGATGATCCTCAGCGTCGCCAGTGTCGCGATTGATTGGGGTTCTGGTTCGATTGTCGTTGAAGAGGGCGAAGCCGCCGACCAGACGATAAAAGCGCCCGAAACCGTCACCTTCGAAAGCACCCTAAGAACGCGAGAAAACCGAAACGCGGCGTTCAACTCTCCAGATAGTATCGCCTACGTTAACGACACCAGCGTCCGACCTGAACAGGTCTCCGCAATCGATTCGTTTCTCAGCCGCGTCGAAGAGTTACGCTCCGACAACCGGATGAATGACGATGCGAAAGTCGCTGCCGTCCATGGGATGCTCGACGGGTTATCTGACGAGGACGCGAACCAACTCTTGTCATTGTCCGACAGCGAATGGCAGCGAGTACGTGCTGAATCCAGGCGGCTCGTTGATGTAACGCTTGCAAATCGTCTCCAGGTCGAGGATGTCGCGCGTACGAAAGACGAGCTCGGTAACCGGGTATCAGCCTTGCTGTCGACGAATGAACAGCCGCTCGCGGCTGCAATCGCCCGCCCATTTCTCCGGGCCAATGTATTCGTTGACGAACAGCAGACGCTGCGAAATCGGGAAGCTGCTGCCGATGCAGTCGAGCCGGTCACCGTGCAACTGCTTGCGGGTCAGGCCATCATTCGTGACGGTGACATCGTGACAGCCTATGACGTTGAGAAACTACAGCAATTGGGGTTGCTCACGAAGGGTCAGACACTATCGTCCCGATTTGGCAAATCCGGACTAATGGTGATTCTCACCCTTGCACTCGTCCTCTACCTGTTCCGATTCCACCGGTCGATCTGGGAAGGTCGACAGCTTCTGATGATGACGATCGTTGTTCTTGGCCCGATCATGATGGGCCGGCTGGTGTTGCCTCACGAGGAAATCCAGTACATGTTCCCGGTCGCGGCGTCGGCAATGCTCCTGGCCGTTCTGCTCGATTTTCAGATCGCACTGGCAGTGTCGGCGCTTCTTGCTCTTTACCTCGGTGTCATTTCTGACATGTCGTTCGAGCTCGTTGTCATGTACTTCCTTGCATCAGCAGCTGGCTCGTTCGTCATCTGGCGAGCAGATCGGACGATGACCTTCGTCTGGGCTGGATTGGCGGTTGGTGTCACCGCCTTTCTCGTCTCCTTTTGCTTCGCTGCAGCAAATCAGGCTCTCGATTCTGGTGCAACCGCTCAACTCCTCGTTGAATCAACCGTGAATGGTGCGCTGTCTGCGTCACTGACGTTTCTGTCGTTCAGCTTGCTTGGATCTTTATTCGGTATCACCACGCATTTGCAGTTACTGGAACTCGCGCATCCAAATCAGCCGCTTCTGTACCGGTTGGCGCGTGAGGCTCCCGGGACATACCATCACTCAATTGTCGTCAGTAACCTCGCCGAAAGTGGTGTCGAGATAGTCGGCGGAGATCCACTCTTTGCACGGGTCGCTGTTCTGTACCATGACATCGGAAAAATCGTACGTCCTACGTTCTTCATTGAGAATCAGGCGAACTTGGAGAATCCTCACGATCTTCTCGATCCTCGCGTGAGTGCGCGCGTCATCATCGATCACGTCACCGACGGAGCACGTCTCGCGAAAAAGGCGAGACTACCTCAGGCGATGATCGACATCATTCTGCAGCATCATGGCACGTCGCTTATTCGCTATTTCTACGTGAAATCCGTCGAAGCGGGTGAGGACGTGACTGAAGACGATTTCCGTTACGCCGGTCCAAAGCCGCAGACAAAAGAGGCCGGTGTAGTCATGCTGGCCGACTCGATTGAGGCGACTGTGCGCGCCGCCGCTGTCGGTGGACGACTTGCGAGCAAGAAAGATCCAGAGCGCGAAGGAACCGAAACGCTGATCGGAATCGTTGATCGGATCATTTCAGAGCGGTTTGACGACGGACAGTTGAACGAATGCGATCTGACGCTTCGCGAAATCGAACTCATTCGGCGCACCTTTGTTCAGATTCTTGAAGGGATCTACCATCCCAGGGTGGAGTATCCATCGATGCCAGTTAAAGCTACGCCGAGTGCGCCAGCCACGCCTGCAACGTCGGCCGCAAACTGATCGATGTCATTTCACTGCGAAGTCATCGTTGATCCCGGTCTGAAATACCCGTTCCGCGAGCGACTGGGTGATTTCGTTGCGTATTCCGCGTCGACTGAATGCAACGACGGTGAACCGTCATGGCATCTGAGCCTTCGGCTGGCGACGGACGAAACGATCGCCCTACTGCATCGTGAGTTCTTTGACGATCCAACCCCGACAGACGTCATTACGTTTCCATCGGGCGATGATGTTCAGGGTGACGAGCGATACCTTGGCGACATCATCGTCTCAATAGAGACGGCGGCCTTCCAGGCTATTGATGCAGGCCACTCCTCAGAACGCGAAGTCGCATTTCTTGCCGTCCACGGGTTGCTTCATCTCTGTGGGTACGACGATCTCTCCCAACATGATCGCGATCTGATGTTGCGCCGACAATACGAACTCCTTGAATCGTGGGAACGAGAGCACGGTCGACCGTGGTGAGCGCTGGACTGACGGTTTCAGTTGTCGCAACGGTGTTCAATGAAGCCTCGTCGATTCACCAATGGCTTGATGCTCTCCTGGCGCAGTCGCGACTTCCTGATGAGATCATCATTGTCGATGGCGGCTCTTCCGACGGAACCGTTGAATTGATCAAGGATCGAATCTCCTCCGCTGTCGTTCCGATTCATTGCATATCTTCCCCAGGAGCGAATATCTCCCAGGGTCGGAACATCGCGATCGAACGAGCACAGGGCGACATCATCGCGGTGACCGATGCGGGAACGCGCGCGGATTCTTGCTGGCTTGAGCGACTCATCCAACCACTGATGACGGACGACGCAGATGTCGCTTCGGGATTCTTTGTTCCCAAGGCAATAACCGCCTGGGAACGTGCCCTGGCTGCGACAACACTGCCCGATGTGGCCGAGATCGATTCCAAGGGCTTCCTGCCGTCGAGTAGATCGATGGCGTTCCGCCGCCGATGGTTCGACATCGGTTTGCGTTATCCGGAATGGCTGGATTACTGTGAGGATCTCGTCTGGGATCTAAAGATGCGGAGATCGGGAGCGCGCTTTACCTTTGTGCTGGATGCCGTCGTGACGTTCGATGTCAGACCAAGCCCGAGATCGTATTCCACGCAGTATTTTCGGTATGCGCGTGGGGACGGTAAAGCCGGATTGTTTTCTCGGCGCCACGCACTGCGCTATGGCACATATCTCGGTTTGGGAGTCGTAGCATGGCGACGCCGCCAGTACGAGTGGTTTGTGACGTGCTTAATGGGTGTTGCCTATGTTCGTAAACCAATCGTCAGACTATGGAATCGAGATCGTCAACACGGCGTTTCTCCGCTGAACACCGTCGTGCTGATTCCGAACGTAATCTGGTTGCGGGCGCTAGGAGATGTCGCGAAGATGGCGGGCTATCCCACCGGGGTCGTCTGGCGAGTACGTAGGTTCGGAGCGCTGGGACCTCGTACGACGTGGAAGCGAATCAGCCCCAACGGGACGCTGCATCGACCTGCAGAGATGTCCAGAGAAACTCCAGAGCCTGAAGTGTCGCCCTCCGCCGAATCTCATGAGGAACCGCGCTAACGGTTGCTGTTCGAACGGTTGCCGTGCCGTCCGCCACTAGGGCGACGGCGATATCGCCGCTTGCGCGATCGCGGTTCTGGCCAGGGATAATGCGGACTGCCACCGACGCACCGTACCGTGTCGATGATGTGGCTGCCGCAGCGGTCGCGCAGGCGATCGCTACCGATTCTGGATCCCCGGAGGCTCCGGTAGCGTCCGCGGCTGCAGCTAGTGATGTCGTTCGGGCATCGACGACGACCTGATCGCTCAGGTCACTTTCTTCAAGCAGCACTCCGAGGTGTCCTGCATTTCCGGCTTCCCAGATCGCTAACTGCCCATCGGCGTCGGCGATGGAGCGCAGGATCACTGATGAGATCGAATCTTCGAGATATCCATAGACGTGTCGACCGATGATTGAACGAATTTCCTGTTCAGCGTAATCAACCGCATTCGTCGACGTCGCGACGTCTCCGGTTATCGCGGTGATTCGCACATGGACACCGTCATCCTTCGCGTAAGTCGCGACTGTCGGATGACCGCGCCGGATGATCTCGTGAATAGCTGACTCGGCTGATGACTCGCCAATTCCAATCGTTTTCAATGTTCGAGACACGATCGATTGACCCGAGGTTCCGTCTAGAATGCGAGGGGCAGCCTGCTCTCGCCACATCCGAAACATTTCGCGTGGTACGCCTGGCATGATAACGATCTGCTTCGATCCAACTCGGACATACCAGCCGGGTGCGGTGCCCATTGGATTTGTCAGTGACTCAGCGGAAGGAATCATCCAGGCTTGCTTCGTGTTCTGCTCAGGCATGACGCTGCCCCGCGATCTGAAGAACTGGCGGATTTCGTCAGCAATCGTCTCATCGATCGTCACTTCTTCGCCGCAGACGTCAGCGACGGCCTCGCGGGTGAGGTCGTCGTCAGTCGGCCCAATACCGCCGGTTGCAACGACGAGATCAGCGTCTTCAAGCCCGCGCCTGAATGTCGTGACGATTCGGTTCAGGTCATCGCCGACCTGTGTGACGCTGACGGGTTCGATACCGAGGGCGTTCATTTCCTGGGTGAGAAAGGTCGCGTTCGTGTCGGTCAGATAGCCGTGCATCAGCTCAGAGCCGATCGAAAGAATCGCGGCGCGCATCTCGACTGTCCTTCCAACGAACGAACGTGCTGGTCGATTATCGCACGACTCGAAGGGCAGCGGATAATGAAAAACGGCGGACTTGATGTCCGCCGCTGGGTACCCTCGGAGGGATTCGAACCCCCAACCCCTTGTTCCGAAGACAAGTGCTCTATCCCTTGAGCTACGAGGGCATTGCGAGCGTTAGTGCCGCTCAATCCCTGTCATTTTACACGGTCGAGGACAATCAGTCAGCGCAGTAGCGAGAATCTTTAGTAGATTCACGCCTGTTGCATGCGAAAGCCCCCTACGTGATCGAACGATGCGATGACGAAGGGGGCTTTCGTTTCACCCTGGGGTGCCCCACGGGGCTCGAACCCGTAACCACTGGTGCCACAGACCAGTGCTCTGCCAATTGAGCTAGGGGCACCATATACCGAAGATACCGAACCGTAAGCCGAGTTCTGTTTTAGACGGTCATCTATCTCAACCCTTGCGGGTCGGACGCCGAAGCGCCTGCTCTCATCCTCGGGCCTGAGCGAGCAACCTGGTATCGGCCCAATCGGA
The DNA here is from genome assembly GCA_041751795.1 of Thermomicrobiales bacterium. Classification (GTDB taxonomy): domain Bacteria; phylum Chloroflexota; class Chloroflexia; order Thermomicrobiales; family CFX8; genus JBBECJ01. The sequence goes on along the minus strand of JBGSWU010000270.1, from coordinate 7,318 downwards.
GATTGCTGCGGGGAGGATTGCCCTTTTCACCCCCGGCATGCCGGGGCATTGTCTCTGTTGCTCTCGCGACGTCATTCAGACGCTACGCCAATCTGGACTGTCAACACGCATCGACACGCGTTTCCCTGGCTTTCACCAGGCACCCTCGCTCTTTGCAGCTCGGACTTTCCTCTGGCCGAAGCCAGCGACCGTCCGTCCGGTATCATTCAGTTATTAAGGCGCATTGCGGTCGCCCGCGCTGCGGTCGATGGTGCCGAAGGGGAGATTTGAACTCCCACGCCCTTACGGGCACTACGCCCTGAACGTAGCGCGTCTGCCGGTTCCGCCACTTCGGCTTGCTGCTCATCCGAGCGCAAAAGAGTATAGCATGATCGGAATATCGGCACAAATGTCCCAACGTCGTCAAGTTCGTCTGTTCTTCCGATCGTACCTCCGATGAGATTTCCGCGATTCTCAAGCTCAAAACGCGCGACACGCGTATCGGTGACGCTGTATTCGAAGGCCGATTGTCCACTCTGTCAAAATGCCGAGCGAAACGTCCGACGGGTCTTCGGTTCACGCAGGGTGGATGTGGTAGACATCATCGGAAACAGGGTGCTGGAAGATGAGTACGTTTTTCGGATTCCGGTGCTGGTCATTGAGGGGACGGTCGTGGCTGAGGGTCAAATCACAGTGTCGGACGCGTTGGCGGCTCGCACGGCGTTGGAACCCAGCGTTCGGCTGAGCGAGCCGAGCTGATGTCGCGACGGGCACGCCGATCCACAACATCAAACCGGCCGCTGACGATTCTCGCGATCGTTCTGATCGTGTTTCTGCTCGGCAGCAGTCTGCTAATCCTCATTCCGTTTGGTGGCGGATCGCCTGATGACGATCCTGGAGACGATGTCATTCGAGTTACCCCCGGCGCGGAAGTCGCGAGGCTCGAGACGGTCGTTGCCAACGATCCTGAAGACGTGGACTCGATCACCGTCCTGGCCGAAGTGCTCGCGAACAGTGGACGCATCAACGAATCGATCCCGTGGTTCGAACGGGCGATCGAGCAGCGTCCGGAAGACGCAACACTGCGGCTGGCGTTCGGTCGTGCACTTCAGCGTGCTGGAAACGATTTCGACGCTGAACTCCAATTGCGTCGCGCGGTCGAACTCGATCCGTCTGATCCCGCCGCGCCGTTCTACCTTGGACTGTTTTACGAGTCGAGGCAACCCGCCGACGATGAAAAAGCGCGGGAGTGGTATCAACGCGCGATTGAGTCCGATCCAGAGTCCGTGATCGCAGGTCAGGCCAGAGACAGGGCAGCCGCGCTGGATTCGTCGGGTACGCCAACGGGTACTCCGTAAGCGCATGCAATACGCCCTGATCAACCATCGCTATGCTCCGTTTATCGGCGGTTCCGAGCGTTACGTCCAGGAAGTCGCTGAACGCCTTGTTGCCGACGGCCATAGTGTTCGCGTCGTGACATCGGAGGCGCACGACCTTGAGTACTTTTGGGATAACAAGAAACGCCGAGTTGACGCGCCGTCTCGCGAGTCATTGAATGGCGTCGATATTCGACGAGTCGCAGTGCGTCATATTCCAATGAGTCCGATAGTCTTTCAGGGCGGTCGCCGAATGATGGGAGAACTGTCTCGACTCCCACTCTCAGCCGGTCCCTTCGAACAAGTATCGCTCAGCCAGCCATGGCTTCCTAATCTCGCAAAGGAAATCGGCGCAACTCCCGTTCCCGACGTTATCGTCGGCACCAACCTGAGTTTGGAGGGGCTGGCGCTGACTGGTTTACGCGTCGCCCGTAGACTAGGTGCGGCCTATGTTCTCATCCCCTTCATTCATTTAGGACGTGTCGACGATCTCATCGCGCGTCGATACATCTCGATGCCGCACCAGAAACGCCTCTTACGCTCTGCCGATAGTGTCGTCACGATGACAGAGTTCGAATCGCAATTTCTTGTCTCCGTCGGAGTTAATCCCGACAGAATCGTCGTCGCGGGAGCCGGTATGACAATGGATGACGTTAGCGGAGGAAGTGGATCCAGATTTAGGCGGCGCTACGGATTTTATGATCACCTGATCGTCTCGCTTGGTGCGCTTGCGCATGATAAGGGGACGAGAGAACTCGTTCAAGCGGTGGCGCGGTTGAATCGATCCGGTCGCAGAGTCGATCTGGCGTTGGCTGGGCCATCACTCAGTGCCTTCGACCGTTGGTACACTGCGTTGGATGAGGTAGATCGCGTTGGCACGCATGCCCTCGGAGTTGTCAGCGCGGATGAAAAGCGCGACATGCTGGATGCTGCGGATATCGTTGCATTGCCTTCGCGGACCGAATCGTTCGGAATCGTCTATCTTGAAGCCTGGGCGAATCGGAAACCGGTGATTGCAGCTGAAGCGGGAGCCGTACCGGAACTTGTCCACCACGGCAAAAACGGCGTGCTCGTACCGTTCGGGGATGTGGGAGCATTGACGACAGCGATCGAACGATTACTCGATGAACCAGAGTTTGCGAAAGCTTTGGGTGAGCACGGATTTCGGCTTGCGAACGCCCGATACACATGGGACATGGTGTACAAGCGGGTGACAGAAGCGTGTGAAATCGCGCTACGCGAGCATCGGAGGAAATCGTCTTGAGCGTTGGAACCACACTTGAAGTGCAGGTCGCGCGGATTCGCTCCGCTCTGCTCGCGCGACATGGCTATGATTCTGGAATGTCATTGCCAACATCTTTGCCGCAGTCTCCGCTTGAGGATGTTCAGCGATTAGCCACAGTGTCGGCGCACTGGGGAATTGCGTCTGACGTTCCGGTTATCGGGCGATTCCTCGTGCTGTTCCGGCGCGTGCTACGAATCGGCCTCCGATGGTACATCAACCCGATCGTAGAACAGCAGAATGCGTTCAATGACGCAGTCGTTCGAGCACTTCACGAACTGCAGACTGAAAACGAGCGACTTCATGTGTCTTTGGCGGCGCAATCTGAACCCGACGTGACCGAGCAACGACAGCAGTGAACATACTCGTTCTTCACACCCATGTTCCATTCGTTCGCGGGGGAGCAGAAGTCCTGGTAGATGGGCTCGTCGATGCCCTGCGACAACGTTCGCATTCGGTCGATACCGTCAGCCTTCCGTTATCGTGGAACCCACCTGAAAAACTGTTGACGACGGCCCTCGCATGGCGACTGCTTGACGTGCGCCAATTCAACGATCGTCGAGTCGATCGGGTGATCTGCACGAAATATCCCACCTGGGCAGTCGAACACGATCGCAAGTCACTCTGGCTCGTTCATCAGCATCGGCAAGCCTATGACCTGCACAACACTGCGCTCAGCGAGTTCACGCCGGACCAAACGTCTCGCGAGGTACGACAGCGTGTCGTCGACATCGACACATTGGGTATACAGAGCTGCACCCCGCGCTACGGGATCAGCCAAAATATTTGCGACCGCCTACGACGCTTCAACGGGATCTCGGCGCTACCGCTATACCCACCGGTCCCGCGGTCTGGCCTGCGTCCAGTAGCCTACGATCCCTTCATTCTGAGCGTTGCACGTCTCGACGATGCAAAGAGAGTAGAACCAGCCGTTCGGGCAATGACCCGTGTATCCGACGAAATGCGGCTTGAGATTGTCGGCGATGGCCCAAACCTCCGCTCGTTGCAAAGTCTTGCGCACTCACTTCGAGTCGATGATCGCGTTCGATTCCTTGGCCGCGTCAGCGATGAACGATTGCGGGACCTCTACAACCACTGCCGAGCGGTTTACTACGCTCCGATCGACGAGGATTACGGATACACGACCGTCGAGGCGATGACAGCCGCCAAACCAGTCGTGACTGCTGCCGACTCCGGCGGCGTTCTTGAGTTCGTTACCCACGATGAAACGGGCATCGTCACCCGACTTGACTCCGATTCGCTTGGCCGAGCGTTCGACGCACTTTGCGACGCTTCGTACGCCAAGAGATTGGGTGAAGCAGGACCAGAAAAGACGGCGAACCTTACCTGGAATGTTGTCGTTGAATCGTTGCTGGCAGGCTGACGGACGATGACAAACGCTCGAGTTCAGTTTGTGACGCCGCTTCCTCCATTGGCATCTGGCATTGCTCAGTACAGCCGCGATCTCCTCCTCGCAGTTTCAGGCCAATGGCCTCTCAATATTGTCGGTGAGGCGGGGTCAGAGTCATATCCAGCGTTTGGTACGTCGTCGCTACAGACCTTCAAACGGGGTATTCCAACGATCTTTCAGATCGGCAACAGCGGATTCCACCGCCTCGCGTTTCAACACGCGCGAACAGAATCCGGAATTCTCGTGCTGCACGATGTCGTGCTCCATCATGGTCGGGCAGGGGAACTGCTCCGCTCCCGAGGTGGCAGCTCCTATCTGAAGCTGATGCGGGAACGCTACGGTAATGCTGGCGCAGAGGCGGTGCGGGACATTCTTGCTGGTCGAGATATTGTGGACATCGGGGCATTCCCACTTTCGGAGGACTACGTCGAGCGTGCGCGGGTAACAGTCGTTCACAGCGAGTACGCAAGGGGGCTTGTCGAAAAGGTTGTTCCGGGAGCGAAAGTCGTTGTCGTTCCGATGGGCATTCCGCTTCCGGCACTTGTGGATCAGGCTAGTGCACGGCGGGCACTGGGGCTCCCCGAGGGTGCATTCGTTGTCGCATCAATCACCCACGTCAATCCGTTCAAGCGCTTGCCTGTCGTTCTCCGGGCGATGCGGAGATTCATCGCCCGCGAGCCGAACGCCATCCTTGTCGTTGCAGGGAGCGTCGCCCCGGGTATCGACCTGCGAAGGCAGGTGTCCCTCCTCAACCTCGATCGAAATGTGCGGTTGCTCGGCTACGTTACGGACGACCATGCACGGCTGGTCGCTCGTGCAGCAGACGCCTGCATCAACCTCCGATATCCGAGCGCAGGCGAGACGTCGGCGAGCCTGCTCCGACTACTTGGAGCAGGACGTCCGGTCATTGTGACTGATGACGCACCGATGGCCGAGTACCCCCGAAACGCAGTCGTTCCGGTACCAGTCGATAGATTCGAGGACGAGATGATCGCCGAGGTAATGTTCCTGCTGGCACAGGACGAACGGCTGCGACTCGAAGCCGGGAACGCTGCCCGTGCGTTCATCGAGCAAGAGCATAATCTCGAGACGACGGTGCTAGCCTATCGTGCCGTCGTTCGGAAAGCCTTCTCGATTGATCTACCGAAACCAGAAGGCATAGAACTCCACGAGGCACCACCAGCCGATGAATCTAACGAACCACAGGTGCCTCATTCGAGAATTGATGGGACAGTCGCGGATGCGTTGTCCGGGCTACACCTGTCGGGCCACGATGCTACGATCCGCACAGCGGCGGTAGCGCTTACCGACCTGAAATTGCACGACCTTACGGTTGAGTCAAACGATTGGAAATCTGATGAGCCAGTCTCTACCGATCCGAAAAGAACTGCTGGACATTCTGGCGTGCCCGATTTGTAAGACTGCGGTTCACCTCGATGGCGAAACCCTGGTCTGCGAGAGTTGTGGTCGCCGGTATCCCGTTGAGGATGGAATCCCGATCATGCTCGTCGAGGACGAGAAATAGAACATGTGTTCTTGTGTCAGTGCTATAATTACGCGATGAATAGTCGTCGTTCCTGACAGGTGGATAGCAGATGACAAGTCGCGTCGTGGCCGGTAAACATCTTGATGAAGACGTGGCGATTGAAACGAGTCTTCGTCCACGGCGGATCAGCGAGTACATCGGCCAGGAGAAGGTGAAACAAACGCTCTCGATCTTTATCGAGGCGGCGCTCGGACGTGGCGAATCTCTCGATCATATGCTGCTTTATGGTCCCCCTGGGCTCGGCAAGACGACACTGGCGAACATCATCGGTGCTGAAATGGGCGTTGGTGTTCGTGTGACGTCCGGACCAGCGATCGAACGCGCTGGAGATCTTGTTTCGATCCTCACCAATGTCAAGGCGGGCGACGTTCTCTTTATCGACGAGATTCACCGACTCAACCGGGCGGTGGAAGAGGTGTTGTATCCGGCAATGGAAGACTTCGCCGTCGATATCATCCTTGGTAAAGGGCCCGGCGCCCGGTCGATGCGCCTCAACCTCCCTAAGTTCACGCTTGTCGGAGCGACGACCAGGCTCGCATTGTTGACGTCTCCGTTACGTGATCGATTTGGCGGCGTGTTTCGCCTCGAGTTCTACGACGACCAAGCCATGCGAGCGATCCTGCTACGGTCGGCGCGAATCCTCGGCGTCCAGATCGAAGACGAAGGGGCAATGGAGATTGCCAGGCGATCACGCGGAACCCCGCGTGTCGCGAACCGGCTGCTCAAACGAGTCCGCGACTATGCACAAGTTCGAGCAGACGGTGTAATCTCGGACGACGTCGCCAGCCAGGCGCTGTCGATGCTGGACGTTGATGAACTCGGACTAGATGATGTCGACCGGAGAATTCTCCTTGCTATCGTCGAGAAGTTCGATGGCGGCCCGGTGGGGATCGACACGCTTGCGGCTGCGACGAGCGAGGAAACCGACACGATCATGGATGTTTACGAGCCATACTTGATCCAGTTGGGTTTTCTGCAACGAACCCCACGCGGACGTGTCGCTACCCGACGCGCGTACAGCCACCTCGGGTTGCCGCCGCCTGCGATGAACGACGATACCCGTCAAGCGCTGCTGTTCGAAGAGCCGGCGGAGTGACCGATCCTCGAACTTCACCACTGCCAATTGACCGGTTTGACTACCACCTTCCGCCGGAGCTGATTGCCCAACATCCTGCCGAGCCGCGTGACGCCGCCAGATTGCTGGTCGTCTCCCGGCAGGACGGCACGCTCAGCGACCGGATTTTCCGGGACCTCCCTGAACTGCTGCAGCCCGGTGATCTGGTCATCGTCAACGACACGCGTGTTTTGCCTGCCCGGCTGATCGCAAAGCGGGCGACTGGCGGTCGGATAGAGTTTCTCCTCCTTTCCCGACCCCCCGATGGTACGTGGCGTTCGTTGGCGCGTCCTGCACGCCGTCTCCGGCAAGGTGAGACGCTCACGCTGCTTGGGATGAACAATGATGAGACGCCGCATCACATACGTATCGTCGCCCGCGACGGTGACGCGCTCATCATTGCCTTTGATGACGAATCTGCGATTCAGCGTCACGGCCGTGTTCCGTTGCCGCCGTACATTCGAGATTCGAGTGCCGATCCAGAGCGATATCAGACGGTGTACAGTCGCGAACCGGGATCGGCTGCTGCACCTACAGCTGGTTGGCATGTCACCAATGGTGTCCGGCGGGCTGGCCGCGCCGGGGGGCTTGCGGTCGGCGCCGTTGCCCT
>JBGSWU010000269.1:0-7339 GCA_041751795.1 Thermomicrobiales bacterium | reverse complement strand
GTGGCTGATGTCCCGGTTGTCTGAAGTGGGTCACGACCGCCGACGCAAGCGCTCCGACGCCGATTTGGACGGCAACGAGGTCTGGCTGTGGTTCGCCTCGCTCTCGAAGCTGATCCTCGGTCTCCCAGAGAATCGTGGAGTATCCATCGATCACCCACCGCGGAACATCTTCATATCCCGGCCATGACGTATCGGAGATGACCAGGCAATGGTTGTCGGCGTCGTGCGACGCGAGTTCTACGGCCTCGTCGTAGGTGCCATCGACAACCGTGACACCGGCGCCCTCGCTAGCGATCGCGTCGATTCGCGCTTGAGCGGTACCTTCTGGAACGTATATCTTCGCATCGAAACCCAGCAATGCCGCCATTCGAGCGACAGCACGCCCGTGGTTTCCGTCAGTCGCAGCCGACAGGGTGAGCGGGCGCAGCCGGTCACACTTTCGGCTCAGATCATCGAGGCTCTCCCATGGATCGATGTCACCTAACCGCGCTTCGAGCGCCCGGTAGACAGCCCATGACGCGCCGAGGATCTTGAAGGCTGGCAATCCAAGCCGGCTGGACTCGTTCTTCAGGAGCACCGATCCGACTCCGAGTGCCTCAGCGACGCGCGGCGCGTCCACCAGCGGAGTCTGTTCGTACCCCGGTAGGCGACGGTGGAACTCCTGCGGTGCTCTCCCGGGCGACGGCGGTGACGTACCGCTGATTGAAGGATTGTGGACGATCCGGGCGGCCTTGCTCGCGGTCACTGAAAACACTCCCATGTCATTCGCGGTCATATCCGGGGCATCTTCGCACGCCAGGGCCGATTCTGCGCGTGGCTCATCCGTTGTCTATCCGCGGTCGTCCAGCAATCGAAGCACCGGCTCGAACGCCTCGACGCTTTCGATTGTCATCGGGATCGTCGTAATCTGCACATGTGCAACACCTGCGGCGGCAAGGGCACGGAGTTCCCCCGCCATCTGATCCGACGATCCGGCGAGCGGCGGAAGCCGAGACGGGTTGAAACTACGTGGAATTCCTCGTCCGGCGGTGTAATCGACAAGAACGGCGACCGTCCGATCAAGCGTCGCCGGATCACGCCCTGCTGGGATGCAGGCATCGTCAACCTGTTGCTGCAACACCGGATAGCGGTCGATCGAGTTACACGCACCGTTCCAGGAATCGGCAAACCGTGCCGTCAGGCTGAGCATTCGTGGCCCACTCGCACCGACGAGGATCGGCGGACCTGCCGGACGAGGGCCACGTGGTCGAAGCTCACAGTCCCGCGCCGAGTGATATACGCCATCAAAGTCAACCTGGCCCTCGCGCAACAGCGTCCGAATGATCGTCAGCGCTTCCTCGAACCGCGAGACGCGATGATCGAACGGGAAGCCATAGGCCGTGAAATCCGTTTCGTTCCAGCCAGCGCCGAGTCCAAGAATCAGGCGGCCACCACTGATCTCATCAACGGAGTCGGCCATCTTGGCGATCAATGCCGGGTTGCGAAACGCGGTGCAGGCGACGTAGGTGCCGATCTCCACACGTTTGGTCACCGCCGCGAGCGCCGAAACGATTGACCAGCATTCCCAGAGCCCCTGCGACTCCTGACCCTCTGGCCGCAGTAACAGGTGGTCCTCAACCCAGATCGAGTCAAACCCAACATCTTCGGCGCGAATGGCCATGGAGCGAATGTCACGCCAGGAGGGAACATCGTCGCGCGCTCGGCGTTCGGCGACAGGCAATTCAAGGCCGACTCTCAATGGCCGGTGCCAGTAGGATGGCCCAGATGGTCCTGGACTCGCTACGGTCGTCATTGCACAAACCTCGTTCGCGGTTACAATCGCGACCCCTGGACGGCCGGTTCGGCTCCGGCTCTGACGCCAGAAACGGCGGGGGGCGTTGGTACCCCCGATCAGGATACTGGAGGATGTCGAATGAAGATTGCTCGATACCAGGCGGATGGTGGCGCTCAGGTTGGGATCGTCGAAGATGGCGTGCTGTATGCAGCCAGTGGCGACATGTTCGGAACACTAACGAAGGGTGAGCGGGTCGGTCCACTTGAGGACGCGACGCTACTCACACCGGTCGACCCCAGCAAAATCGTCGCGGTTGGATTGAACTACGCACTCCATGTGACGGAAAGCGATCCTGATCGCGAAGTGCCAACCGAGCCAGTCATTTTCATGAAGCCGCTGACCTCGCTGCTGCCACATGGTGGCGTCATCGAAATGCCACCAGCTGACCGGATCGACTACGAGGCCGAACTCTGCATCGTTATCGGCAAGGAATCCTATCGAGTGTCCGAGGCCGATGCGATGTCCTACGTCCTCGGCTACACCTGCGGCAACGACGTCAGCCACCGCGACTACCAACGCAAAGATGGTCAGTGGGTACGTGCCAAGGGCTTCAACACGTTCTGCCCGCTCGGCCCGGTCATCGAGACGGAACTTGACCCAGGCAACGTCGCGGTTCAGTCACGTCTGAACGGTGAACTGCGGCAGAACAGCCACACGAAGCACCTGATTTTCAAGATTCCATTCCTGCTGCAGTTCATCACAAATGTGATGACGCTTTATCCCGGCGATGTCATCATGACCGGAACACCAGAGGGCGTTGGCCCGATGCAACCGGGTGACACGATCGAAGTCGAAGTCGAGGGCATCGGCGTGCTTCGCAACACGTCCGTGGCTCGCGACTAGCAAATCGCCGTTCGGGCGAATTCGGAGCCTACGTCGACAACGCAGGCTCCGAATACCAGTCGCTTCGGGCAAGCCCTAGAGCAACGGAACGACCTCATCGATCACGCGGTTGAGTTGCCCGAACTGATCCCAGCCGGTGATCCGAACTGTGACTTCGTCGAATCCCATTTCCTCGTACACCTTCAGATGGGCAGCACATTCTTCCGGTGATCCGGTGGCAGTCCACGAGGCAACGAAATCGGGTGCGTAGTCCTCGGTGTAATACACGTCGAGAAAGCGCTTCGATTCGTCCAGCGCTGCCTGCTTGTCCTCATTGACGTTGATGTTGTGATACAGGTGCGTCTCAAACGTTGCCGGGTCTCTCCCGGCCAGTTCAAGTTGCTCACGGATGTAGGCGAGGCGCCAACGCAGATCTTCCGGATTGGAAAGCGATGTTTCCCAGCCATCGGCGTGCCGGACTGCACGGCGTAGCGTCCGCTCGACCAGTTCGCGATCGGTCGTTGGGTTCGTCATCTGGACGCCGCGACCAGCGTTGCTTGCGATCCAGATTGGTGGGCGCGGCTGGGCAGCGGGCTTCGGCTCAATCGTGATCCCGTGACAGCGATAGTGTTCACCCTCGAATGAGACGTTGTCCTCAGTCCAGAGCTGTTTGACCAGCGAGATCCATTCGATCAGCCGCTTCACACGATCTCGTGGCTCGAGGCCGTACAACTCACCCTCAATCCGACCACCCGCCTGCGGGACGATGCCCGTACAGGCAACGAGAACCGTTCGTCCTTCGGCCAGCAGATCAAGGCTCGCCCACTGGTAGGCAAGCAAGACCGGGTCGCGCAACGGGAAACTCGCCATACAGGCAGGGCCGAGTCGAACCGTCTTTGTCCGTGCTGCGATGCAAGCAAGGAGCATCATCGACTCCATTCGAGGTTTCCCCAGCAGGGAGTCGCCAACCCAGACCGACGCGAACGCTCCTGACTGGTCAGCAATCTCGGACATTCGCAGCATTTCTTCTGCAGTCGTCACGCCGAACAGCACACCTCGGTTGGGGAGTGTCAGCCCAAGTTTCATCGTTCCCCTCGCTTTCTACTCTGGATCCGAATGCTGCGCTCTCACCATGGCTTGATGCCCGCGACCTCATCGAATTGGTGCGCTCAAGACTCGAATAGTCCCGACCGCGCTAGTTGCCGAGCGATGTTGGACATTTCGCTATCGGCTCCGCCCATTTCGAACGCACCAGCAAAGGCAAGGACAACGTTCCGGCGCGGAGACACGTAGAGTCCCTGACCACCATAGCCACCCTTGTAAAAGTCGCCGTCCGGCATAACGTAATCCCACTGGTAACTGTTGTGGCGCGGCGGGTCGTCCGGCATCTGGGCGGCAATGGCCCGTCCGGTAACGCCGTCGGCGAAGATCTCTTGCCGTCCACCGTTGACGATCTCGCTCAGGTAGCGCTCTGACACGATCGATGGATATCCATTCTGTGACGGATGCCGCGTGAACTGCAGTCCGAACCGGGCGATGTCACGTAATCGACCGGATAATCCACCATGAGCCGACGTCGCGCCTGATCCTGGTGCAATTGTGATGACCGCGTCACTCTCAGCGCCAATCCGACTCCAGATCTCATCGCTCAGCAGATCCACGTATGGGCGACCGGTGACTGCCTCTGCGATCCACGCCAGCAGAAACGTATTTGCGGACGAATAGTCGAACGCTTGTCCTGGTTCCTTCAGCCGCCCAAGTTGGCTGACGAACGCATACGTTGACGCCGTTGTGTCCGCTGTCGAAGGAAGCCAGCCGAGGCTTGCCTCGAAACCGTAATACGGTTGGGCCGGATTCGTGTACACGTCGGCAGCGGTCTGATCGCAGTCAATTCCTGAAGCCATATCCAGGACATCGCGAACGGTGACACCTTCCCAGCCTGAGCCACGCACCTCCGGCAGATAAGCGTCCACGACATTCTCGGAATCGATAACCCCTCGGTCTACGAGGATTGCGATCAACGTACTCGTCAACACCTTCGAGACGGACATTGTGAGATGGAGATCATCGGCGTCCATCCTCGGGTACCGTTCGTAGACGACCGCGCCATCATGCACGACGACGACCCCATTGACTGGCCCGTTCGAAACGTAGGAATCGAGCGTCGTTGCGCCTTGAGACGTTTGGCAATCGGCGTTTGCGACATCATCACGTGGCGCGACTGGGAGTTCGGTGACGACGTTCCCACGCCGGATCACCGCATGCGGGAAGAACTCCGTCATCCGCCGGAACGTGTAGCGCATCAGTGGACCGCCCTTGTCCCACGTCGCCAGCGACCATTCGGCATGCATTTGTCGCATTTCAAGGAACGAGTACCCGTTGTCTGTCATTTCGTCTCCAGCGGTTCCACATTCAGGTTGGAGGTAATCTCGTTGAACCATTCGATGACTTCCCGATGCAGTGGAATACCGTTCGTTCGGCGCTGCTGTTCCGTCTCGTATTCGGGCAACCCAGCATAGAGGACTCGCTCATGACCGGGAGCAGGCGGCGTATCAACAAGTGTCTGGAGCATCTGATCCATCGTGTCCTTGAAGGCATCGAGGTCAGTGAACGCTTCGATGTTGTAGGCGATGAAACTGTGGCGAGGCTTCGTATCGCGTTCGATCATCCGGGGAACGGACCCGGCAAGGAGCGTCGTCATCACTTCGACGAATAGACCCAGACCGTAGCCCTTGTGCGAACCCTGCTCGCGCGTCCCGCCGAGTGGGAGCAGATTGAACTCGCCAGTTGGTGCGGGTCGCTCGTCCATGATTGGCGTGCCGTCAGGTTCGGCAATCCACCCCGGTTCCATGTCCGCGCCAACGCGCCGCGCAAGCCCGATCTTGTTGCTGGCGACCGTAGACATCGCCGCGTCGAACAACATGAATGGCTGGTGGCGCGCTGGCGCAGCGAACGCGATTGGATTGGTGCCGTAGCGGGGAATCGCTCCAAAGGTAGGCACGATGAGCAGGCTGCTAGCCGTCATGCACATGCCAACCATGTCCTGCTCGGCTGCCTGATAGGCGAAATGGCCGATCGGTCCGAGGTGACCGCTGTTGCGCATCGTCACCGTTCCGACGCCGACGTCTCGCGCCTTCTCGATCGCCAGTTGCATTGCAGGGCCACCCTGGAGGATACCCAGCCCTCGATCCCCGTCGATCGTTGCCGTCGAGCGAGTTTCATGGACGATTGTCCATTCGGGTCGTGGATTGTGGACGCCGTCCCGAAACCAGGCGATGTACTGACGCAACATGTTCGACACGCCATGCGTTTCGACGCCGCGCAGATCGGCGACGACGAGGACGTCGGCACCGGCAACCGCATCATCTTCCGGAACGCCGCAGGCGAGAAACAGATCGGTGACGGTCCGTCGCAACGCCGCATGGTCGACAAGGACCTGATCTTCGGTTCTGACGCTGAATCGCTCGAGCATCAATTTTCCCTTCGATACGTCGCGGTCACGACGTCGCGATTCGCGGAACCTTCAGTTCGTCGGTCGTCCGGTTGAACCAGTCGATGACCTCACGATGGAGCGGAATGCCGTGTTCTCGGCGATCGATCTCTGATTCGGCTTCGGGGAGGCCGGGATAGATCACCCGCTCGTGGCCGGGCGCAGGCGGTGTCTCTGCAAGCGTTTGAAGCATGCGATCCATCGTGTCCTTGAAGTGATCGACGTCGTCGAACGCCGCGATGTTGTACGCGGCGAAGTGGTGACTGGCCAATGGCGGCTTCTGCTCGACCATGCTTGGTATCGCGCCACTCAGCAATGTCGTGAGTACTTCGACCATCAAGCCTAGCCCATAGCCCTTATGGGAGCCCTGTTCCCGTGTTCCGCCGAGTGGCAGCAGGTTGTACGCGCCGAGGCCATACATGATCCCTTCAGGGACCGGTCGCTCTTCCATGATCGGGGAGCCATCCGGTTCGGCGATCCATCCTGGTTCCATGTCGGCGCCAACGCGTCGAGCGAGGCCGATCTTGTTTCCTGCGATCGTTGATGTCGCGGCGTCGTACAGCAGGTACGGCTCGGTGCGGGCCGGTGCAGCGATCGAGATCGGGTTCGTTCCCAGTCGTGGAACTGCGCCAAAGGTGGGCAGAACCAGCGTGCTCATCGCTGTCAGACAGATACCGACCATATCCTGCTGGGCAGCCTGCATCGAAAAGTGGCCGACCGCACCCAAATGGCCGCTGTTGCGCATCGTCACGACACCGACGCCGACCTCGCGGGCTTTGTCGATTGCCATCTGCATCGCCGCCGTACCCTGAATCACCCCAAGACCACGATCACCGTCGATCATCGCCGTCCCCGGTGTTTCCCGGACGATCGATTGCTGCGGGTCGGGATTGAGTTGGCCACCCTGGAACCATTCGACGTAGGCACGGAGCATGTTAGAGACACCGTGCGTTTCAACACCGCGCAAGTCCGTCATCGTGAGTACGTCCGCGCCGACAGCAGCATCGTCCGAGGGAACGCCGCACGCGACGAAGATGTCAGTTATTGTCTGGCGCAACGCGCCGTCAGAGACGCGAACCTCCTGCTCCTTCGGGACGTGAAATCGTTCGAGCATCAGCGTTCCTCCCCGTACCGTTGGCCGATTCCAGGCTGCCTGTCGTCAGCAGCCGCAGGTCGGCGTAGTATAGGGCCGG
>JBGSWU010000268.1:0-2398 GCA_041751795.1 Thermomicrobiales bacterium | reverse complement strand
GTCAGGCTGGGTCGAACGGTCCGGCTGGCTCAGTCGCACCCCTGATGGGCACGTCTGGCTTGTACGGTTCGAGTTTCCGCGCGATGTCAACGGCACCACTTGAAAACGGCTCCTGCGGCTGTTTCAGCACGCTGCTCTCCTGTCACGCTCGGACAAGATCAAGGACACAAACATGTCACACAGACCCGATGGGCACCCGGATTCAGAACAGCCAATGGTCTATGAGATCAAGATCAAAGGCCATTTGGAGCCGCGATGGGCGAGCTGTTTTGACGGCCTCACGATCACGCTAGAGCCGAGCGGCGAAACGCTGTTAACCGGTCCGGTGATCGATCAGTCCGCGCTATTTGGATTGATCAAAACTGTCCGTGATTCAGGTATGCAACTGCTCTCCGTTACGAGAACCGGCTCGGCTGGCACCGACGTGCCGCAGCCGTAAGACCACGGTCCCTCGGTCGATCGTCTCAATCGCGTTACGCCTGGCATTGTTCACACATCCGTCACATTTCTGACAAGAGATTGCGACACTCAGCCGTAAGAATGACGCCAGGACGGAAGGAAGAACATCGATGCATCCAACAGGCATTACCGGAAAGCTCGCCCGCACTGCGGCGCTCCACCCTTGGAAGTTGGTTGCCGTCTGGGTGGTCGTCCTCGTCATCGGGCTGACGACGATGGCGACGCTGGGCAATCGATTCACGATGAATGAGGAGTTCCGCACCGATCTCGAATCCCTGCTAGCCGACGATCTGATCACCGAGCGGCTGAACGGCGGTGCGGAAGATCCGGCGCAGGAGCGCGTCATCGTCTCCGCGACTGGCATGACCGTCGATGATCCAGCCTTCGAAGCCGTCGTTGCCAGTGTCGCATCCGCGATTGCGGCCCACGACGAGGTATCCCGCGTTGAGACGTGGTACGACACTGGCCAGGACGCGTTAGTTTCCTTCGATCGGCATCGAACGGTCGTCGTCACGACGCTGGCTGGTGACCCGGCGGATGCCGTCCAGAACGGGCAGCCGGTTCTCGAGACGATCCGCGAACTCCAGACGCTAGCGCCTGGCTTCGAGGTGTTGACGCTGGGTGAGGCCAGCACAATCGACACGGTGAACACGACCGCCGAAGAAGGGATCGCCAAGGGCGAGACGATCGGCATCATCGTCGCACTGGTCGTGATGGCGGTCGTTTTCGGAACACTGGTTTCGGCAGGCTTGCCGATCGTGCTGACGATCGTTGCGTTGCTCGTGACGACGAGCATTGCAATGACGGCGTCTCACGTGTTCGACCTCAACACCGCCGTGATCCAGATGATCGGCATGATTGGCCTGGCGGTCGGGATCGACTACACCCTCTTCATCGTCGCCCGCTATCGCGAAGAGCGCGAACGGGGACTGGAACTGATCGACGCCATCACCCATGCTGGTGACACATCGAGCAAGGCCGTTCTGTTCTCAGGACTGACCGTCGTCGTCTCACTGCTCGGGATGCTGATCGTGCCATGGAACCTCACGACCAGCATGGCAGGTGCGATTGTCGTCGTCATCGTGTCGGTGCTGATGACGCTGACGCTGCTGCCAGCGGTCCTCAGCCTGCTCGGCGACCGGATCAACCGCGGGAAGATCCCTTTCATCGGCTACCAGCGTTCGATGGCAACCTCGTCTTCAACCACCGGTTCCGGATTCTGGGGATGGACGTCGCGGGCCGTCATGCGTCGGCCGGTCGTCAGCCTGATCGGTTCGGCAGGGCTACTCGTCATCCTCGGTTCCTTCGCCTTCTCACTGAGTCTCGGCTATGGAAACCTCTCGATTCTGCCAGAGGAATCTGACACCATTCGAGCCTACACGATCTTCCAGAACGAGTTCCCCGGCGCGGACTATCAGCCAGCGACGATCGTCATCGAGGCCGACGATATCACACTGCCTGAGGTGCAAGGCGCAATCGACGGACTGCTCGCCAGCATCGAACGCGACGGGTTCTTCGGAGCGCCATCGGTCGTGACTGCCCCCGGCAACGATCTCGTCCGGATCGACGTTGGACTGGCTGCCGATGCTGAAAGCAATCAGGCGGTCGACGCGGTCAAGCGACTCCGAGGCGAGTACATCCCAGCCCACTTCGATGCCATCGACGCGGACGCCCATGTCACCGGTTACACGGCGTTCATGTCGGATATCATCGGTCTCGTCCGCACATACCTGCCGATCATCTTCGCCTTCGTCCTGACGATCAGCTTCGTCCTATTGCTCCTGGCATTCCGCTCAATCGTCGTTCCGATCAAGGCGATCGTGATGAACCTGCTCTCGGTCTTCGCGTCCTACGGCATGCTGGTGCTCGTCTTCCAGAAGGGGTTCGGCACGAACCTGCTCGGATTCCGACAGGTCGAGCGGATCGACGCATTCATTCC
>JBGSWU010000267.1:0-8477 GCA_041751795.1 Thermomicrobiales bacterium | reverse complement strand
GATCGTTGCCGTCCACTCTGCCTGCCTCGCCCGGGATGGCCGTGCCCTCATCCTGCGCGGTGACAGTGGCTCTGGCAAATCAACGCTCGCCTATGCTGCTCTCCGGCGTGGCTACTCGCTCGTCGCTGAGGATGTCATCTTTCTTCGCTCCCGTTCGGATCAGTTCGGAGGAGTGATCCCGCCTGACGATATCGAGGTCCACGGCATGCCGTGGACGCTGCACCTCCTGCCGGAAGCTGGGCGGCTTTTCCCCGAGTTGGCGGATCAGCCAACGATCGCGCGTCCCGATGGTCGCAGGAAAATCGCCGTCACGGTCGAGGACCAGTTCCCTGGTCAGGCGTTGTCGCACGCTCCACTTGGACCGCTCGTGTTCGTCGTGCGCGGTCATCGCGCTACACCTCGCCTGTTGACACTCCAGCGAGACGACGCCCTGCGTCGACTCGAAGCCACTGCCATTCACTACGAGCGCGACGAGAACGACCAGCACGCGATCTGGGATGCGTTTCTCTCACATCCCGCGTACGTGCTCGAAACCAGCGATGATCCGCACGCCAACGCTGCCGCTCTCGACGATGCCGTCGGAAAACCGGATGCGCTGCCGGTGCAATGACAATGGTGCAGTATCTTATGTCGCCTTGGTGCCCGGCTCAGGCGGAAATCGATCGAGGACGAGTTTCAAATCGATTCCATGCTCGAGGTACGCCTTCAGCCCCGCCATCAGCAACGAGAATCCTCCGGTCGAATCAAGTGCCTGCCGGACAATTGCGTCGCCGTCTCCATGAAATCCCGAGTTCGTGACACTGACGAACGTCGTGCCATCCCCGCGATCGATGAAGACCCACTCTACCGTTGTCATGCCGCCTTCCGACATCCACTCGATCAGGATTCGTTCGTGTGGGTCAACGGCCAGAACCTTTACCTCGGCGATTGCCCCATACATCTCCCATTCCCACTGGATGTCCTTGCCCGGTTCCAGTCGCCCACTCCCCTTCGTGAACCAGAATTTGCTCGTGATCGCCGGATCGACGAACGCCTCGAAGACGGCCGCAACTGGCCGTCGAATGAGCATGGCGGCATTCGCAACTGGCCGGGCAGTCAAATGCAGGGACGTCGCTGAATCTGTCACAACAGTTCCTCCGTTTGTTCATGTCGCCTACGTGTCGAAAGCGCGGCCATGCATGATGGGTGATTCCAGGATGCAGACCGTGACTCTACGGTTGTTAGAGCGCTCCGCAGGCGACTGTTCCACAACTCTGGCGATTTGTGTCGCGATTCCCTTCCTCGTTTCGGCTGGCGTGTACGTTGCTTGACAGAACCGCCTGTACCCCGTACCATGCCGCCATGGTTAATTCGTCTGTTGCGAACTGGTATTACTTTTACTTTACCCCTCCGGCGCCGCTGGTGGGGTTATTGGATTGTAGCCAGTAACCACACACAACCAGCAGCGACGTCGGGGGAGCAGGGGCAAAAGCCTCTGCTTTTTTGTTTGTTCCGGACAAGGCCATGTCAGGGAAGGACGCAGGAGTACGATGATTATCACGATGCGCAATGACAGTCAGTCGGTCGATCAACAGCTCGTCATCAGCCACCTTCAGGAGCGTGGCTATCAGACACACACGCTGTCCGGGGGTGGCGATGTCGTCATCGGCGTCAATGGTCGTCCAGTTGTCGACGGTCTGCCCGAAGAAGTCAGCAATCTCCCCGGCGTTCGTATGGTCAATCGTTCGCAAAAGCCCTACATGCTCGCCCAGCGCGCCGCTCGCCCGGAAGGCACCGTCGTCACGATTGGCGATGTTCGAATCGGTGCAGGGACTCCGGTCATTATGGCCGGGCCGTGTGTCATCGAGAGCATGGATGGCATGATCGAGGCGGCTCAATCTGTCAAGTCCTGCGGAGCGACGATGTTGCGTGGTGGCGCGTTCAAGCCACGGACCTCCCCGTACTCGTTCCAGGGTCTCGGCGAAGAAGGACTGAAGATTCTTGCCCTCGCCCGCGACCTCACTGGCCTGCCAGTCGTCACTGAAGTCATGGAACCGGAGCAAGTCGATCTCGTCGCTGCCTACGCCGATATGCTCCAGATCGGTTCGCGGAACATGTCCAATTTCCCGCTGCTTCGCCGGGCCGCTGCGTCCGGGAAGCCGATTCTTCTCAAGCGCGGCTTCTCAGCGACAATCGAAGAGTGGCTGATGTCGGCCGAGTATGTCCTGGCTGGTGGCAACGACAAGGTTGTCCTCTGTGAGCGTGGTATCCGCAGCTTCGACACGGCGACGCGCTTCACCCTTGACTTGAACGCAGTTCCGCTCATTCGTCAGCTCACCCACCTGCCGATTGTCGTTGACCCGAGCCATGGTACGGGTCGACGTGAACTGGTCGAGCCAATGGCGCTCGCCGGGATTGCCGCTGGTGCCGATGGGCTGATCCTCGAAGCGCATCCAGACCCAGACAATGCCCTCTGCGACGCCCAGCAGTCGATCTCCATCGACACGCTCGATCGTATTGTGTCGACGACTCACGCCATCGCTTCCCTTCTCAATCCTGCCGAAACGCCAACGAGCATCCCGCAATTGGCTGTTTCGTCCGCGGCCTAGTCCAGACGACCGGCCCCCTCCTCCAACCTGCGGAGAGGGGGCCGGTATCCGCCGCGAGCGAAGATATCCAGGTAGCGCTGTTAGCCCGGCTCTCCGACGACAACGTCAACCGACGGCTCGCCTGCCGCTACCTCACGGGCCGTCCGGATGCGATCGATCGCGTTGAGTGCCGCCGCCACCGCCTGCTCCTCATTTCCAAGCAGCAAGGTCGCGTTGCCGATCCAGACTCGATACCCGACCACCTCGTGGTTCATCCCCTTGGCTGGTACGATCCAGACGGTGTACTGCCCTGGTCCGTGCTGGACATCGAGTTGCAAGCGTTCACCGACCGTCCGTTTCCGCGTGATTTCAGCCGCCATCGACCATCCCCTTTATCGTCCAAGCTCCAATAACGACAGCCCACCGCTCCGTTCTGCTCCGTAAGTTCAGATCGGTGCGATCATGCTCTCACTGGCGCTCTGGCGCTCTCACGCGAGAGTAGAACAAATGTTCTATTGTGTCAAGATCATTGAGGTTGGATGAACGTGCCAGCGGACGGGATCGATGTCGTTGGCTGGGCGAACCTTTCACAGGTACGTCGATGACCGCAGTCAGACCGCAGATTTCCGGATCAGGGCCATAATGATGCGCAACGAATCACACGCTGATTCATCGACGGTATCGAGGAGGCAACACAACCGATGAAGTTCAATCCGAAGGACATCGATGCGCAGTTATCTTACAAACTGATGGCTAGTGTCGTCGTTCCACGGCCTATTGGCTGGACCTCGACGATCACCAGCGACGGTCGCAACAACCTCGCGCCATTCAGTTTCTTCATGATGATCACCTCGACCCCGCCCCACATCGCGATCTCGGTCGGTGCACGCAGTGGTCAGGAAAAGGACACCCTCGTCAACATCCGTGACAACGGCGAGTTCGTCATCAACACTGTCAGCGCCGAGATCGGCCCCCAGATGGCGATCACCGCTGCCGAGTGGCCGTCCAGCGTGGACGAGTTCGAAGCCAGCGGCCTGACCGCAGTTCCGTCAGACGTCGTCCGCCCGATGCGCGTTGCCGAGGCACCTGCCAACCTCGAATGCATCGTCCGTGAGATCAAGCCGGTTGGTGATCTCCCCTATGGCGCGCATCTCGTCATCGCCGAAGTCGTCCAGATCCACATTCGCGATGAACTCGTTATCGAAAACAACCGGATCGATCTCCAACGCCTTCAGGCCGTCGGCCGCCTGACCGGCGACTGGTACTGCTCGACGTCGGAACAATATGAACTGAAACGACCACCAGTGACGTAATGACGACATCTCATGGTCTCGTTATGAGCGACACCGGCACGAGCCGAAACATCAGACTTTTGACCGATGACTGCATGCAGAGTGCTGTGGATTGATTGACACGAACGGAAGTCCACCCGGGTGGACTATGACCGGCTGCGATGACCCCGGTTATGGCACCGTTCAGACTGGCGACCGGCATGACAACCGATAATAGCGATCGAGGAATAGAAGCCCTGCGGCCCGAAGACCTGGGCCGTGGCGTCCTCGGAACCGTCCTCGATGTCACACTGGACGGTATTCTCGTTGCTACCAGCCACCGCAGCATCGTCTACGCGAATCCAGCAATGGCCGAGATCAGCGGCCACCCACTCCACGCCCTGATCGGTCTCGACTTTCTCGACCTGATCGCGCCACACGCGCGCGACGAGATTCTCAGCCAGAGCCCGGCGAGCCTAGCGTCCCAGAGTGGGCGCCGTCAATCGACCGTCCGCAGGCCAAACGGCGACGATCGAACAATCGAATACACCCATATGGTGCTCAACGGGCCAGATGGACCGCTGATCTGCGCCATCGTCCGCGACGTTACGGAAGTGCGTCGCCGCGAGCGTGAAGCGAGCTCGCTGGCGCAGATTGCCGCATCACTGACCCTCGATCAGCCGATGGAGCGCACACTCGACAGTCTGGCAGCCCACGTTGTCGATGCGACAAGGGCGATCGCAACGGCGGTCCTTCTCATGGACGAGGGCGGTCAGGTTCTGCGGATGGTTGGCACCCACGGGCTGCCGGAAGGAGCCAGTGCTGCCCTCGAAGCCGCCTGGCCCGCGGCGATGAATCGCTCTCCGGTTGCCCGGGCCTTCACGACCCAGCGTGTCTTCATCATGCGGGATGCCCGTTCCCGGAACGTGGCGATCCGGGATGAACGGCTGATCCATGAAAACGTCCAGGAAGTGGCCTGGGACACGATCGTCGCCGTTCCACTCATCTACCATGGCCGCGGACTCGGCGTCCTCAACGCCTACTTCCTCCCCGATGCACATCCTGATGGGCTGGAGATCGAGTTTCTGAAGGCGATAGCCGACCAGGCCGCCGTCGCCGTCGAAAACACCCGTCTCTATCATGCTGCCCAGCAGAAGGCGACGCTCGAAGAGCGCCAGCGACTGGCCCGTGAACTCCACGACTCTGTTTCACAGGCCCTTTACGGGATTGGCCTGGGTGCGCGAACCGCTCGGACACTCCTCGATCGCGATCCGGATCACGCCAAAGAGCCGCTGGAGTATGTCCTGCAACTCGCTGAAGCCGGCCTGACCGAAATGCGCTCGCTGATCTTCGAGCTTCGCCCTGAATCGCTTGAACGCGAGGGGATCGTCTCCGCTCTCAATCGCCAGGCGAAGGCACTACGTGCCCGTCACAACCTGACCATCGAAGTTGTCACCTGCCCGGAACCGGACACTGCCGTTGACATCAAGGAAGCGATCTACCGGATTGCCCAGGAAGCGCTCCACAACGTCGTCAAACACGCCCGAGCATCGATCATCACGCTCCAACTCGTCGACAGCCAGCGCGAGTTGACCTTGACCGTTCGTGACAATGGTATTGGGTTTGACGCGTCAGGCTCGTTTCCCGGCCATCTCGGTTTGCGATCGATGCATGAACGTGCCTCCCGGCTCGGAGGCAGTTTCACGATTCAGAGCGCCCCACAACGCGGAACGACGCTGATCGCAACGCTTCCGTTGTCAGGAAACGGCTCGATGGAACACTCGTACGGAGGACGCCCGTACCACTGACGATGACGACTACTCCCAGTGCGTTGGCTGGCCGATATAGATCCGGTCGCGCGTACGCTGTTCGACTTCCGATGGATCGACCGGCACGCGGTTGAGCCCACTCTCGACCGCTGCACGGGCTACAGCGGCGGCTACGGCGGGCGGGACGCGCAGGTCGAGCGCTTCCGGTACGACGTAGTCGGCGGCCAATTCATCGTCGCTGACGAGGTTCGCGATCGCGTGAGCCGCCGCAACCTTCATGGCGTCGTTGATATCGCGGGACTTCGCGTCGAGCGCTCCGCGGAAAATACCGGGAAATGCCAGTGAATTATTGACCTGGTTCGGGAAGTCCGACCGTCCGGTCGCGACGACGAGCGCACCCGCAGCGTGCGCGTAAACAGGAAGGATTTCCGGGGTCGGGTTAGCAAGGGCGAATATGATCGGTTGATCGTTCATCCGACGAATATCGTCACCGGTCAGCGCGCCGGGAGCGGACAGGCCGATGAAGACATCCGCACCAGCGACCGCGTCGCAGAGTTCGCCCCGGACACCTTCCCGATTGGTCAGCCGGGCGATCTCCTCCTTCGATCGATTCATCCCATTCTCTCGACCCTTATGGATCGCACCCGACCGGTCGCACATGATGATGTCGCCGATTCCCGACGACAAGAGGAGCTTCGCAACGGCAATGCCTGCCGCTCCTGCGCCATTGATCGCGACCTGGGTGTTTTCCAGGCTCGACCCGCGCAGACGTAGTGCGTTGAGGAGCGCGGCTGCCACGACGACTGCCGTTCCATGCTGGTCATCGTGGAAGACCGGCATATCCAGTCGTTCCTTGAGTTTCGCTTCGATGTCGAAACAGCGCGGCGCAGCGATATCTTCGAGGTTGATGCCGCCGAACGACGGCGAAATGTTCGCGATGATATCGACGATCTTGTCCGGATCGCGTTCTGAAATGCAGATCGGGAACGCCTCGACACCAGCCAGCGTCTGGAACAGGACCGCCTTGCCCTCCATGACCGGCAATGCTGCTTCGGGGCCGATATCGCCGAGTCCGAGGACGGCCGACCCATCGGTCACGATCGCGACCAGGTTGTCTTTGACCGTCAGTTCGTAAACGCTCATCGGGTTGTTACGAATCTCGACAGCCGGTGCCAGCGCGGCGGGTGGGACATACAGGATGTTGAGGATGTGGTGGTCCTTGATCGGGATCTTCGAACGGATCTCGAGCACGCCACCGTGCCTGCGCCTCAACGCCAGCACTTCGTCGCGCAACGTTTCTGGCTTCTTGCGCGGTCCCCCCGACTTCGCCTCTCCGGTGCGCGCTAGCGGCGGCAGGACACCCTCGTAGACGTATCGGCGCGTTCGTTCCGAAACCGTTTCTGGTCGAACCTCGTGCTGGGCTTCACCGGTTTCAAGCGCTGCCTGGACAACGGCTGCCGCGATCGTTGGCGCAACGCGGAAATCGAAGATGCGTGGAACGATGTTGTCAGGGTTGAGTTCCTGCTCCGGCACGAGCGACGCCAGCGCCTGCGCTGCGTAAATGAGCGTCCGCAAGCGCATATTTCGCGCGCCACTGTCGAGCAGGCCACGGAATACTCCGGGAAAGACGAGCGAGATGTCCATCATGTTCGGATGGTCCGAGCGGCCCGTCGCGACGACCTTCGCGCCAGCGTCACGGGCGAGCTGCGGGGTAATTTCCGGCGTCGGCACAGCTAGAGCGAGGACGATTGGATCCGGCGCCATGCCCTCGATCATTTCGGGAGTGATCGCGCCTTCGCTCGACAACCCGATGACGACGTCCGCCCCTTTGAGCATTTCAGCCAGTGAGCCGCGGCGTCGTTCTCGGTTGGTTTCCTTGGCCAGATACGACTTTGCCCAGTTCATCCGCTCAGGTCGACCCGTGTAGATCGCGCCGGCACGATCGCAGACGACGATCCTGCGCACACCGGCGCGGTGCAACAGCCTGGCGACGCCGATTCCGGCGATCCCGGCACCGGCAACGACAACACTGATGTCTTCAAGCGTCCGGTTGGTGACCTTCAAGGCGTTCGTGAGCGCACCGAGAACGAGAATGGCTGTTCCGTGGTGCTGGTTGGAAAAGACAGGGATCGTGCAGGCTTTTTCGAGCTGGTCGGCAATCGCAAACGATCGTGGGGCACTGATATCGTCGAGGCAGATCGCCCCGAATGTCGGGGTCAGCGCCGCTGTCGTTTCGACGATCTTCGCCGGGTCGTGGACGTCGAGACAGATCGGAAACGCATCAATACCAGCAAATGTCTTGAAGATGACGCTCTTGCCTTCGAGTACAGGCAGGGCCGCTTCAGGTGGTCCACCCTCACGTCCGAAGAGATCGGACCCGTCGGTGACAATGGCGACAGTATTGCCCCGACAGGTCAGTTCAAAGGAACTTTCCGGGTTACGCTGGATCTCCAGACAAGCCTCAGCCACTCCGGGTGTATAAACCAACCCAAGGATTGACCGATCGCGAATGGGTACTTTGCTGTTGACCCCAATTAATCCTTGAAACCGTCGCCGGTAATCCAGTCCTTCGTCCTGCTGTTCGATGATGTACACGATTGCCGCAATGTCCCAGTCTGCGCCCGAATTGGCGATTGCTGTCTCGGTCGATCGTCAACCATCCGATTGTACGTTACGGTGACAGGGCTGCGAGGTTTCCCAACGACGAACGAAGCCTAAGAAACCATCCGGAATCACCATCTTCGCCGTCTTACAACCGCGTCATTTGTGGAGCATCGGTCTGATGGTCCACTCATGTGATACCGATGTCGAGGGTGTGGTATCCCGTCGCTCCATCTGGGATCGGGTCTCGACGGTCGCTGGTTTGCATA
>JBGSWU010000266.1:0-5356 GCA_041751795.1 Thermomicrobiales bacterium | reverse complement strand
GACCAACCAGTCCGATTGGGTGGCTGCGCAACCTGGGGCGGATGGCGAAACTGCTCTACAGCGCCCGTGAAGATCTGGTGCTCTATGCGCCGCTACTGGAACTGCTCAACCCTGTCCTGCTGCTCGGGACGCTGTTGTCGTTTCCGGCGATCCTCGTCGAGTGCCTGATCGCGGCGATCATCCTTCTCGGGTGATCGCGCTCGTGGACGTGCCAGGGAAGGAAGCACCGCGTCCCCTGTCATCCTGAACCGCAGTGAAGGATCTCCCTGCGTTGTCACCTGGACGGCATCGTTCAGCGGAGAACACGTCGCTTGATTGAACCGCCCACACGCTCAAGGCGAAGAGATCCTTCACTGCGGTTCAGGATGACAGGTGGAGCGGAGGTTCCATGTCGATGGAGTACCTGCCTGAACGCCTCGTGGCCGATGATTCAGGCAGATCGGGGTGGGCAGGCGCGACTGGTCGCAGCCGCAGGCGTGCGATACTGGATCGGTCAGTGATGAGGCATGAACGTGGAAGTGAGAACGATCGATGCGACTGATCGTCGGGGCAGATCACGCGGGATATCACCTGAAGGTCGTCATCGTACGCGCGCTGGAGGAGTGGGGCCACACCGCCACTGATGTTGGGACGCACAGCCCGGACCCGGTCGATTTTCCGATCGTGGCGCGGAATGTTTGCGACCCATTGCGGGCCGGGGAACACGACCGTGGGATCATGGTCTGTGGCACCGGGATCGGGGCGTGCATCGCTGCGAACAAGATCCCCGGCATTCGCGCAGCGCTGTGCCACGATATGTACTCTGCCCATCAGTCTGTCGAACACGATGATGTCAACGTGCTGTGTCTCGGCGCGCAGATCGTCGGCGACCAGTTGGCCTTCGACCTGCTGCGGACGTGGCTGGCGGCTGAGATGAGCAGCGAAGAGCATTTCCAGCGGCGGGTTCGCCAACTCAGCGAGATGGAGCGGCAGGCCGCAGACGAATTGCAGCGTCAGTAGAACATCCGTCGTCAACGGACAGTTCGGCGGCCCAGCCGACGTCAATCAGCGAGTTCCGCCATTCTCCGGGGACATGGCTGTGCTCCACGCGACCGGTCCTGAATCCCGCTCGGTCATGACCGGTGCAGCACCTTCAAGCAGCAAATCGACATAACCGGCAATCGTGTCGGGCACATCGGCGATTGCGCCACCACCGAAGATGACGCGGAAGACGATTGCGCCGATCAGCATGTCGAGCGCCCGGTCGAGGTCGAGATCCGGTCGGAGTTCGCCGCGTTCGATTCCGCGCTGAAACAGGGCAAGGGCAGCAGCCTTACGTGGGGCAATGACGTTCTCGATGAAGATCGGCTGGAGGTCGGGGTTGGTGATCACGGCACTCAGGACCCGAACGATCATCGGGCCGAGGACGGTCCCGAAAGTCGTTTGGGCAAAGCGTTCGATGAGTAGATGGAGATCGGTCCGGACGCTGCCGGTATCAGGCAGGTCGACGTCGGACGCGGGATTGAGGGAGCGAAGTGCGGCGGAGACGAGAGCATCTTTGCCGTCGTACCGGCGATAAATGGTGGCCTTGCCGACGCCGGCCCGCGCGGCGACGGCTTCAATGCTCATCCCTTCGTAGCCCTGCTCGACGAGCATCTCGAGCGCGGCATCGTGGATCGCGCGTTCGGCCTGGACGCTGCGGGGGCGTCCGGACCGCCGCGACGTCATGTCCGTTGTGTCATGCCCGGCTGTCACTGGCTTGTCGTTTCTATCGGTACGAGTTCAATCTCCTCACGAGTATCGCGCATCTCATCGTCCTCAAGAGCGCGAGCCGGCAAGAAGATGGCTGCGAAAAGCGCACCAGCCAGCGCGAAGGCAGCAGCGACGAGCAGCGAGAGTGCCAGGCCATCGACATAGGCAGCACGGGCGGCGTTCGCCAGCGCCATCGCCTGAGGACCGCTGAGTTGCGCCGCCACACCAAGCGCAGCACCGACCGAATCGCCCGCCGCGGCAGCCAGATCGGGAGGAAGCGCAACGGTCGTATCCTCAATCGACGCGGAGTAGGTCGTCGAGAGCAGGCTACCGAGGATCGCGACGCCAAGCGCGCCACCGACCTGACGAGTGGTGTCGTTGACAGCCGAACCGACGCCAGCGTTCTCCCTCGGCACCGCGCCCATGATCGACTCGGTCGCCGGTGCCATCGCTGACCCCATCCCATAGCCGAGGATGACGATCGAGACTGCGATCAGCCGATAGCCGCTGTCGACTTGAACCGTTGAGAGGATCGACAGACCAAGTGCGACGACCGCCAACCCCCAACTGACGATGATTTTGGTGCCGAGTCGAGTGACCAACCGGGTGCTGCTGGCTGCGCCGACGACGATGCCGAGCGCGAGCGGGGTGATGCGGATTCCCGCCTCAAGCGCATTGTAGCCGAGCACGAACTGCAGGTACTGGGTCAATGAGAAGAGCGAGCCGAACATTGCGAAGAAGACGAGGGTGACCGCGAAACTGGCGCCGGTGAAACGCATGTTACGGAAGAGGTTCATGTCCAGCATCGGGTAGGTCTGGCGTCGTTCCCAGGCGACAAAGGCAACCAGCAGCAGGATTGACAGGCCGAAGGCGAGCAACGTCTGAGAACTCGCCCAACCTTCTGCAGGAGCCTCAATGATGCCGTAGATCAATGTGCCAAGACCAGCAATCGAAAGAAGCGCGCCACCTGGATCGAGTGGCCTGGCATGTGGGTCCTTCGACTCTGGGACCAGGAAGATAGCTGCCACCAGCGCGATCGCGATGATTGGAATGTTAATAAGGAAGACTGATCCCCACCAGAAGTGTTGCAGGAGCCAGCCACCAACGACCGGCCCAATCGGCACGCCCAACCCGAACGTGGCAGCCCAGATGGCAATCGCCTTCGGGCGTTCATGCCTGGGGAAGACGTTGGTCAGAATCGAGAGCGTGCTCGGCATGATCAGCGCGCCACCAATCCCCATCAGCGCCCGGTAAGCGATGAGTTGCTCTGGTGACTGCGCCCAGGCGGCCAACGCCGATCCCAGCCCAAAGATAGCAAAGCCAGCGAAGAGGCCAAGCCGTCGTCCGAAGCGATCGGAAAGCGCACCGGCCGTCAACAGCAATCCAGCAAATACAAGGACGTAGCTATCAACAATCCACTGGAGTTGGCTGCTGCTGGCCGAGAGATCCCGCACCAGCGTTGGCAGCGCGACATTCAGGATCGTGTTGTCAAGCGCGATAACGAGCAGGCTGAGGTTCAGAACGATGAGTGTCCACCATCGCTTGGGGTGTCCAGTATCGAGGTAGTTGTCGTCGGCGGCCATCGTGACGTCCTCTTCTTGTGATATTACGAAACGTCGGCGTATCGTTACAGCGAGGATAGTACAATCGATTACGAAACACAAGGGTCTCGTAATGATTCAACGCTACGGGAACATTGGTATCGACGGATGCTCTATTACGCGTTGCTGCGGGCGATAGGGGGTCAGCAATATGGAACAATCGACGGCATCGAATGATCTTGGCAAACCGCCAATTGAGGAACAGCGACAAGGGACAGGGGAATCAGCGTGGCAGGAACAAACGGCAGGCAGGGGTTTTCGACACGGGCGATCCACGCCGGGGAACACAGTGACCCGACGACGGGAGCGCACAATACGCCGATCTATCAGACATCGACCTACGCGTTCCACTCGTTAGAGGAAAAAGCAGCCGTGATGAGCGGCGAGGCCGAGGGGTGGTTTTACACACGCGGCGGCAACCCGACGACCAGCGCATTCGAGAAAAAGGTTGCTGACCTGGAAGGCGCAGAAGCGGCGATCGCCGGTGCTTCGGGGATGGCCGTCATCGCTGCAGCGATGCGCGCCTTCGTCCGAACAGGTGACCATATCGTCGCTGCCGACGATGTTTATCACTGGGCGACGATCTACCTCGAAGAAGAGGCTCCTCGCGACAGCATCGACGTCACGCGGGTCGACATCAGCGATCTGGACGCTGTCCGGGCAGCACTGCGGCCCGAAACGAAGGTGATCTACACCGAGTTCCTGTCCAACCCGTCGATCAAGATCGCTGACATCGCCGGACTGGCGACAATCGCTCGCGACGCCGGTGTGTTGCTGATCGTCGATAACACCTTCAGCAGCCCGTACCTGTTCCGACCGCTGGAGCACGGCGCACACCTCTCGCTGCATTCGGCGACGAAATACCTCTGCGGTCACGGCGACGCGCTGGCGGGTGTTATTTCCGGCAGCAAAGAGTTGATCGAACCGATCCACCATCAGATCCAGGTGCTTGGCTCGTGCATCAGCCCGTTCAACTCATGGCTGCTCCTGCGCGGGATCAAGACGCTGGAGATGCGGATGGAGCGGCACTGCCGCAACGCGATGGAACTCGCGACGTTCCTGGAGCGCCAGCCGGACGTGGAAACGGTCCTCTATGCTGGGCTCGAAAGCCACCCTGGACATGACGTCGCGGCACGGCTGATGGAGGGCGGCTTCGGCGGGATGCTCTCGTTCCGTCTGCGCGGCAAGTCGGAAGCGTCTAACCAGTTCGCCAACGCGCTGCAACTCTGCGACCACGCCGTCAGCCTGGGTGATGTCAACACGCTGGTCTGGCCGCATATCAACGATCTCGTTCGCGTTTCGGTCGGTTGCGAAAACGTCCAGGACATCATCGCTGACTTCGAGCAGGCGCTGGAAGTATCGAGCGCGAAGGTCGGGGTGCTGGCGTAGGGACGCTGTAATTTCGGGAGAGAAACCCCTCCCCAACCCCTCCCTTTTCAGGGGAGGGGCTTTTTCTTGTCGTACGGTGGTTTAGCGGAAGAGATCCGGGAGTTCGGCCACGGATTCGAGCAGGTGGTCCGGTGTACCGTGTTTGAGGTCGGTGTCGCGGAATGAGCCGGTGCGAACAAGAACACCGGTTGCGCCGAGCCGCATCGCAGGGAGGACGTCCTGACGCAGGCTGTCACCGACCATGACAACGCGCGATGGTGGCAGTCTGAGCGATCGGAACCCGGTCCGGAAGAATGCAGCTTTGGGTTTGCCGACGACGGTTGCACGGCGTCCGGTGGCGTGCTCCAGTCCTTTGATGAAGGCTCCTGCGTCGAGGGTGATGCCAGTCGCCGTCTGCCAGGCGGTATCGCGGTGCATCACGATGAATGCGGCACCATCCATCAGCAGGCGAAACGCATGGTTCATCGCCTGGTAGGTGAAG
Source organism: Thermomicrobiales bacterium (assembly GCA_041751795.1). Classification (GTDB taxonomy): domain Bacteria; phylum Chloroflexota; class Chloroflexia; order Thermomicrobiales; family CFX8; genus JBBECJ01. Next base: position 154 of record JBGSWU010000266.1, on the reverse strand, counting down.
TTCTCTTCGGCGCCTCCAATGACGACGACACGAGCGTCCGGCCTATCGGTGATCTCGATGCCGTCGAAGTCGTCGAGGACATCGCCAGTGACGATCGCGAAACATGGCTGGCCTGGGAAATGCCTGCGTACGTACGCGGCAGTAGCCGCACCAG
>JBGSWU010000265.1:0-15841 GCA_041751795.1 Thermomicrobiales bacterium | reverse complement strand
CGAGGCGATCGCCAACGGCAAGACCGCCACGCTCGAACTCGCCAGTGGCCCGGCCTGCACCAACGCCGACCAGCCAACCAGTATCCAGCCGATCGACTCGACGGTGTCGACCGAGTAGCAGCAGTACGACAGCCGCACACTGCGCTGAATCGCGAGGTGCGGCTGTCGTGTTCACGGTCGTCATGATGACTTCAACACCTCGACTGTATTGAGACGGGCCAAACGTTTTTGCCCTGTCATCATGAACGACAGTGAAGGATCTCCCAATCTTGCAACGCTGGGCGGTTCGGAACGACAGCACCGTTCCGCCCTTCAGTGCCCGCCTGATGTGAAAGCGGAGAGATCCTTCACTGCGGTTCAGGATGACAGGGCGAGTGAACCCGTCCTTCCCACCACGTTCACGATGATTGGCTCCTCAGGGCAGGGAAGGAATCACGCTCGTCGATCCTGCGCCGACGCGGTTATCCCGCCCGCACAGCAGCCGTCAGATCGCCAAGTGAGGTGCGCTGGCGTCCGTTGTCGAAGTTGTCGGGGGCGAGCCACGTCTCGTAGCACTCGCGCAGCGCTGGCCACTCGTCGTCGAGGATCGAGAACCAGGCGGTGTCGCGATTGCGGCCCTTGGCAATCATGTGGTTGTAGAAGATCCCCTCGAAGGCGAAGCCGAGCCGGACGGCAGCGCTGCGCGAACCGGCATTGAGGGCGTTGCACTTCCATTCCATCCGCCGGTAGCCGAGGTCGTCGATCGCGTGGCGAATCAGTGTGTAGAGCGATTCGGTCGCGGCGGCAGTGTTCTGGAGTTGCGGCCCGAACCAGATGTGGCCGATCTCGATCGATCCGAAGGCTGGGACGATGTTGAGATAACTGGCAACGCCGCACGCCTCACCACGCTCAGCATCGCGGATCGCGTAGAAGATCGGGTCGGCGCTGGCCGCGCAACTGCGCTGATAGGCCGTGAACGCTTCGATCGTGTCATACGGCCCGACCGCCAGGTAGTCCCAGATGCGCCGAGCGTCGTCACTCCCGTGTGATGCCTCGTACAACTCCTCGGCGTGGATGCGCGCATCGAGCGGCTCAAGGCGCATGTAGCGGCCGTCGAGGGGGACGCGCGCTGGCCAGAGACCGGGTGGCAACGGATCGACAGGGTTCCCGGACGGCGCACGCTGGCGATCTGGTTCGGATCTCTGGCTCACAGTCACGGATTCCTCTCACACGGTTGTCTTGCGCCCGTTGTTCGGGCGAACCTCGTTGTCCGGCAGGATGGTTCGAATGGCACGGGCCAATTCTTCCAACACGCCAGGGCCACTAGGGCGGGCCTGCGAATCACCGCGATAACCGAAGTACGTCGTGGATATCGGAACTCGACGGTCGTGCCTCTGGGTGTGGGACCGGTGGCCGGGTCCGCATCCGGGACGCTTGGGGGGCCGGAACCTGGCTGGAGCCTGCCTACACTTCCTTCACACACTATTGGGATGCACGCGATCGCATGGATGACGCGTGTGGAGGAAGGGTCGTTCCTTGTCGGGTATACGTCGGATTCGAGTGGGAATCCTTACGATCATCGCCGTGTTGCTGGTTGGAATGGTGCCGGTGTCAGCCGCTCCGTTACCCTATTCCAACCCGACCACGATCACTGTTCCGGTTAGAGGCGCAGCGTCGCCCTATCCGTCGACCATCGTGGTGTCGGACTTTGTCGACACGGTTACTGATGTGAATGTCACGCTGTACGACATCAATCATACTTGGCCCTCAGATCTGGACATCCTGCTGATTGGCCCCGGCGGCGAGTCTGTCATCCTGATGTCAGATGTCGGAGGAACTGCTGACGTATCAAACCTCACCTTGGCGCTGGATGATGCCGCCGCGTCGAGTATTCCGTATGCCCTGCCATCTGGGACGTACAAGCCGACGAACGTTGATGGTGGTTATGATGATATCTTCTCCGACTTAGCCCCATCTGGTCCGTATGGCACGACGCTGTCTGTCTTCAACGACATCGATCCCAACGGCACCTGGTCGCTCTACGTCTACGACGACTGCTGTTTTGCTGCGGGCTCGATCGCTGGTGGTTGGAGCCTGGAGTTCAACGCCACCCCCATTGGAACCAACGAACCTCCGACGGTGACCGTCCCAGCCGATATCACTGTTGGTAACGATGCTGGTGAATCCGGTGCGATCGTCAATTACACCGCCACGGCCAGTGACCCAGAAGACGGCGACCTCACACCAGGCTGCACCCCAGTCTCGGGCTCGTTCTTCGAAATCGGCACGACCACCGTCGAGTGCACGGCCACCGATAGCGAGAACGAGAGCGACTCCAAGTCCTTCACCGTCACCGTCAATGACGTAGATGCTCCAGCCGTAACCGTCCCCGACGACATTACCGTCAACGCCACGAGTCCGAAGGGAGCCGTCGTCACCTTCGAAGCTACGGCCACTGACAATGCGAGCAAGACGACCGTCGTCTGCTCACCACCGAGCGGTTCGACCTTCGCGGTCGGCACGACGACCGTCACCTGCACGGCGACGGACGATGCTGACAACCAGTTCTCCGACAGTTTCACCGTCACCGTGATCGGTGCTGAGGAACTGTTGCAGGACCTGCGGTCGTTGACGATCGATCTCGTCAACAACAGCAGCGCCGAGAAAGCACTGGTGGCGACGGTTGACCAGCTGATCCAGGCCGAGGCCAAAGGTGATCTGAAGAGCTTCTTGGCCGCGATGATCAAGTTCAATTTCCAGCTCAAGGGGTACGTGAAGACGGGCATGATTTCCGCCTCCGTTGCTCACCAGTTGGCGGCCCAACTCCGGCAGGCGCAGGACTCGACCTTCTAGATCACGCCAACCACCTCGCAACGACGATACGTGGACCGCACCCTCAACGGGTGCGGTCCTGTTCTGTTCATGCTGGTCTGGATGGCCATCAGGTCATGAGCGGGATCGGGGGCAGATGCGAGTTGAGCGTGACGCACAGTGTGGAACGGTTGCTGCCTCGCCTGGGCTGAGCGACAGTGGTGGAAGCGCATCGCAGCGATAACATTTCAATTCGACTGGCACGGGTAACCCTTCCCCCTTGTCTGCTGCGATATTGGCCATCCGTGCAGGTACGGTGCGTGGCAAATATTGTCACTTGCGCAAGCAAGAACGAACTGAAACAAGATGTTGCGAATTTCTGCGCCAAAAGTATGCGCGACTATAACTGTTTCGTGTTTTTACGGTGTACTGCCGGAGATCATGACGAATGTCTCTGTTCGATGGTGAAATCGCGTGGCTGAATGTATGTAATGTTCATCCGGTACAGAGGTAGCCACGATAACGGCACTCCTCGGCGAAAGCCAGGTCCGCAAAGCGACAGGTCTACTGCCATCGGGCTATGACGGCTGCGCTACCGAACGTCTCCCTCGTTCTCCGTTTCTCACGCATGCATCCTCACCCTGGATGCAGCCAGTGGAAGGACAACGATGTGCGACGATCCACTCCCATACCCACCACGCAACGACGTGTACATCCTGGGCGCGCATTCGTACGCGACAGGTATAGCATCGACGTGATCGTCCTTGCTGGTATGACACCCTGTCGATTGAACAGGTCCATCGCGCGTCGGCACCGGTGGACGGTACCGCGGAGGCGTTGTCGTTATCCCCAGCGGTGACTGCGACGAGGTATCCACGTTTCCGGAGAAAGGTGTTTTGATGAGTATCTTCACTGCTCCCCAGCATGTGTCGGGGGGCGAACTGGCAATGCCCCGCCTCCTCCATCTGGATGGAGCCATCGTCGCCTGCCTGCGACGGTATGACCGGAGCAAGACGACGATCGGTCGCGGCTCGATGGACGATGTTCGCCTGCACGGTGATCCAGATGTCTCAGCGGAGCATGCCTGCATCACCTGGGATGAGGCTACCAGGAGTCACTACGTGCACGATTGCGGGACCGTTGCCGGTACGCTGCTCAACGGTTTCCGCGTCAAACGTCCAACGCGACTCACCAATGGCTCGCGGATTCGAATCGGGCGGAATGAACTGGTGTATTGCAACAGGTTACCGATGCCTGGGTATGTTTCGACATTGACGCGCCGCATTCGTTACCCAAGTGTGCGATCACCACGATTCCAGGCCGATTCTGCTCACGATCCGAACGACAGATGAGCGGATCGGCCCGCATCGTCGGGTGTCGCTGGACCTGTCGCGGTGTCGTTCGGGCGGTTCCGAAGGCGCAGCCATGAGATCGAATCATTGCAATACAGTGCGTTGGACACATCAATTCCGAGGGGGATCGCTATGGTACTCGGGGGACACATTCGAGAATATCCACTGGCCGAGTTGTTGTTTTTCCTCAGTACGAAGCAGCGGACAGGCGAACTGATCCTCCACCGGTCAGACATGCGGATGACGTTCACGATGCGCCGAGGGCGTCTCATCGCGGCGCAGATGGTTCCTGCGGACCATCGGCTTGGCGACCTGCTTCTTGCTGATGACCTTATCAGTCCTGACATCCTCAGCGAAGCGCTGGAGTATCAACGACGGCACGCATCGGATCGTCCGCTGGGAACACTGCTCGTGGAACGCGGGTATATCGAACCGGCGGTCGTCCTCTGTGCGTTGCGCGGGCAGATCATGGATTGTCTTGTGACGTTCCTGATCGCTCCGGACGGCACGTTTCTCTTTCAGGAAAAGAAGATCGATCCGTCGAGAATTAGCGTCGATGTCGTTGTCGAACGGGAGGTCCTGGAAGCAATTCGTCGCGCGGATGAGTTCGTTGCCCGGCAGATCGATACTGGCCCGTTGCGACTCAAGTCAAAAGTCGATACGGATGCCCTGCAACCGTTCGTCGTTGAGAGCTGGGATCTGATCGACGCGATGATCGGTGGGGCGCAGTCGGTTGATGAGATCGCTGCTGAGATCTCGTGGGAGCGGGAACGGGTTGTCCAGACGCTGCTGCAACTTCAGGCGAGCGGGGCAATTGCGCTCGACTTCCCAGTCGTGAACTCGAACAACAACGCTGCTGCCTGATCTCGCGTGTCCCGTGGCATCGTCTCTGCATAGATTCCGACCGATCAGCATGGCAGTGTCCATGCTACCCGGAAAGGATGACATCGCTATGCAGACTATGATCTGGTCATCAGATGAATCGACCGTCACCCACACCGAGGACAACTTGGTCTGCGGACTCGCCGTCTACTCCCGTGATTTCGTGCCTCTTGGCCAGATCGCCTTTATTCCTGAGTCGGATTCGTCGAGCCAGCCGACGTTCGACGGTCGGAAACTGACGATCGAACCGAATCCAACGGTTCGTCATGTTCTTGGAGGTGATGACCTCGTCGTTTCGGAGTCGATGATCGGTCGCGTCGATCAGGCGGAGGACCGGGTGATCCTGAACCTCTCAGCGCGGAGGCTTATTCGCTCGGCGCTCCGGGATCGTGACCGGACTGCTGGCGAGGTTCGACTGCGTTAGTCGTCGCTGATCTCGAATACTCTCAGCCATTCGGGCCACATCGCCGCTCATGGCGCGTTGTGCCGACTCCTGAGTTTGAATCACCAGTGATCGCTTCCCGGAGGCAAGGAATGGCTGGTATCGCAACCGGTTGCGTTTCTGTTCGTTGACTCGATAGAGAATTCTGTCGCGACAGGCGGCGCGTCGCTATAGGCGCGTGTCTGTGTGCATGCCAGATGCCCCCACGATGACTGGACATCATCTGAGGGCAGAAATCGGCCCGGCCCTTCGATCAGGCCGTGTTCGTAGATGTCATGATTGCGTCCGCCGGTAAAGAATCAGTGCTGACATTCGTCGAGAAATTGTTCGCGTGACGCCGCTAAGGTCCTATCGTAATGACAGTCGCGGCGTGGGATCGACACTCTGTCAGTTTGACACGTGCAACGAGGGGCCGATGACGTCGCCTGGAGGTTGTTCCATGTCGCAGAACATCGTTGGTTCCATGCGATCCAGTGTCGTTGACAGTTGGCATCATCTCTTTCTTGTCACCAATGTCGAGGACTACACCAAAGAAACCGGTTGGGATCGCCTCGTCCGGTCACTTCTGAATGACCCATTGCTGCAACTCAAGATCGCACACCGTCTGGAGGGTGTCGTTGCCCTGGCAAACATGCTCGCCGTTCTCCAGGAGGCACAGCTGATCGTGCTGGCGCTCCGGTTTGGCCTGACCGTTGACGATCGACCGTTGAACGAATGCTCACGCCGTGAAGTGGCGGAGCGGCTGATGCTATCGACATCACGTATCGCCCAGTTGGAACGGGAAGCGATCGAGCGGCTGCGGAACCACATCGAAATCGCGTGCCCGAACATCGGTGATCTCGTTCATCGAGCCAGTTGAGTATTGCGGTTCACGGCGTTGGTCCAGTGACAGGTATGGTCCATTTCAGTGTCGCCGAACCGATCGCGTTCGTTCCAGCTGACATGCTGGTCGTCTGAATCGTTGACCAGGAACGCTCACCCAGTCAATGGGTGAGCGTTCCTGGTTAACGCGGTTCATCAACGCTCGTTGGTGCGGAAGGATGCGCCAACGCACATCCTCCCCGCACCCTTACAATAACGCGTTCATGACTAATCCTGCTCCGGAATAGAGTTGTCCGGCTGTTGCGGGCGAGATAATACCGGAACTCTTGTATCGCCCGACCTGCCAGGTGTAGCCGAAAACCGCCGCGAATGCGCCGAAGTTGTCGGTAGCCGCAAGCCGGGCCTGAGCACGGTCAAGAAGTGAAACGAGGTGGCGTTCGGCGCTCGTACTCCCAACGAGGGAGATCGTGTCAGCACGTAACCCCGCTATCAGATCGGCGGCACCACGAACGGTGACGACAAACACCGTCTGTCCACTGTTGCCGGTTGCGTCCGTCGCAGTACAGGTGATCGTTGTCATTCCAATCGGGAACTTGCTCCCGCTTGGTACGATAACTCCATCATCGTTCTTGCACTCCACGACAATCTGATCGGCTGGAGTGACGTCGTCGCTCACTGTGTAGACGTAGTGAACAACCGCTCCTGCCGGGCTCGTTGCGTTGACGGTGATATCCGACGCGCTGATGGTTGGTGCGACAGCGTCAACGAACTCGAAGGCTCCGGCGTCGCATCCCGCGCCGCTTGGGCGAGCGATACCACGTTGGTCGGTGGATAGCGGACAACTTCCAGTCGGAATCAGGTCAATTGCTGGGCTCGATGCCTGCAATCCGATTGTTGGCGTCGGGCCACCATTGTCCTGCAGGCCAGCCGGGTCGAGCAATGGGTCCTCGTTGAGTCCTGGGCAGGTAGTGTCGGGATAGCTGATATTGTACCCGCCATCGGTGATCGTTCCGGCGCAGTTCCCTCCGGTGTTGTTGGCGACGATGCTTGCTGTCAACGTGTAGGTTCCGCCGGTGGATCCAATCGCTCCACCCGAACCGGTCGTATTATTTGCGATCGTCGCGTGCGTGACCGTTGCTGTGCCGACGTTGGATGTTGCAGCACCAGTTCCCGTCGTCGACTGGTTTCCTGTCATCGTCGTGTTGGATGCGTCCAACGTGCCGCCGTTATGGATGCCGCCGCCGTCCAGCGTCGCCTGGTTGCCGTCGAGCGTGACATCATCGAGCGTCGCGCTGTTCGCGTTGTATAATCCTCCGCCGCAGATCGTGATGCAGTCCGAAGTACCACCAGTCACCGCCGCTGAGACACTGTCGCTAATGATGACATCACCGAGTGTCAGTGTTCCGTGGTTGTGGATCGCGCCACCATGATAGTGTGACGGGACGACCACCGATTGCTCGTTGCGTCCGTTCTGGATCGTGACCCAGTAGATCCCGATCGTTCCCCCACCGATGTCGAAGACGCGGTACGTTGAGCCTCCATCGATAATGACCTCACTTGCATCGCCGGTTCCGTAGATGTTGATGTTCGTTCCGGTCAAAACGAGTTGACTGCTGAGGGTATAGGTTCCGGGGTTGTAGACCGTGATGAACTTCAGGTCGGCTCCATGGTTCGCGTGGTTTGCTTCTTCGATGGCTGCTCTGAGCGTACAGACGTTCGTTGCTGTCAGGCAAACATCATCGCCAGGCGTCGCATCACTCAGATCTGCCGTGCTGTTGACAGCGTAGGTATGTGTTTGCGCAGATGCTTCATGCCGTTGAAGAAGGCCAAACAGCGTCCCGAGTAGCAATGCTCCGATCAGGAACACACGAATCGGAACGACGGGAAGGCGGCTCAGATGCTGGGTCATGGAACACACCCTTCTTGGCACCGCGTCAATTGTTAGTCTCAGTAAGACGATGCCATCATAGTGATCAATACCCCCGTTATCAATAGGAAGCATGTCTGAAACCTCGCAGACGTTCAGGACATGTTTGGCTATGCCAATTGCGGCTGTGTTTGAGGTTATTGTGGGGCAAGTGTCATCAATGGCATCCAGTCCCGCACGTCACGGCGGTTGATCGTCGGTCCTCGCCGATGTCAGGTAGTGTGCTACGCTGCCACGATTGCCGGACGATGAGATGTCAATCGTACAGAGCATGACTAGGGACATCAATTGATGGTGTGGTCGATTGTCGATACATCCAACCATGCGTTTAGGAAGTATTGTCATCCGCGATAGCGAGGATGCACGATGTACTTTCGGCATTCGCCGGACATCTGGCGAGATTTTCCAGAGCTTGTACCGGGCGTTGTGGTTGCCAGTGGCATCCACAACGATGTGTCGGTTGACGAGCAGATCGCCCGGTTGGGTGCGATTGCAGGGACACGGCTGGAGGATTCGTCGGAGGGATCGCTGCCTGAGATTCAGGCATGGCGACGGGCATTCTCGAGGATGGGGCTGAAGCCGACGCAGTATCGCTGTGCTTCAGAATCGCTGTTGCGGCGCTTCCGAAAAGAGGGGTCACTGCCGCGGATTCACCCGTTGATCGACCTCTGCAACGCGATCTCACTGGCGTTTGCGGTCCCGGTGGCGGTCTTCGACACTGCCAGGATCGCGGCGTTCATCGAAGTGCGCTATGCCGGTGGAGACGAGCGCTACCTGACGTTTGGTGGGGACGAGGAAACACCGGACCAGGGTGAGGTGATCTTCGCCGATGGCGACGGGCGCGCGCATGCCCGGCGCTGGACTAACCGGCAGTCTGCCTACTCATCGATCCAGCCATCAACGGCGTCGATTCTGATCGTCGTGGAGGCGCTGCACGCGTCGGCTCCGGCTGACATGCCCATGCTGGTATCCACACTGGCCGAGGAACTCGGCAACATCTGGGGGATACAGCCGGTAACGACGATCTTGAGTTCGGCCGTGCCGAAGATTGAATTCTAGCGATTGCGTGCGGAGACTGCGTCGGTATTGTGAGATTTCAGCATGACGCCGATCGTTGCTGGATTCATCGCAAATCGTCTGTGATCCTGCGTTCCAGCCCCGTTAATTTCAAAGGTTATGGTGGGTAGCTGTGCTACGCTGGCAGTACCGATACGATTCAGCGATCCGATAGCCATGATGAAATCAACAGCAGGAGGCGACGCAAATGGGTAGCATGCGAGACGTTGTCATTCTTTCAGGGGCGAGGACGGCGATTGGGACGTTCGGCGGGAGCTTGAAGGACCAGCCGGTCGCTGACCTGGCGGCGCTGGTGACGCGTGAGGCGGTGGCGCGGGCTGGTGTCGCTCCGAGTGATGTCGGCCATGTCGCGTTTGGGAACGTGATCCACACCGAGCCGCGCGACATGTACTTGGCGCGGGTCGCGGCAGTCAACGGTGGGCTGCCGGTCGAGACGCCAGCGGTAACGGTCAACCGGCTGTGTGGGAGCGGGTTGCAGGCGATCGTCTCGGCGGCGCAGGTGATCGAGACGGGGCATGCGGATGTCGCTGTCGGTGGTGGCGCGGAAACGATGTCGCGCAGTCCGTACTGGCTGCAGTCGATGCGCTGGGGGCAGCGGATGAACGACGCTGCTGCGGTCGATGCGATGACGGCGGCTCTGTCCGATCCGTTCGAGGCCTGCCATATGGGGATCACGGCTGAGAATATCGCCAAGCGCTGGGAAATCAGCCGGGTCGAGCAGGACGAGATGGCGTTGGAAAGTCAGCAGCGGGCGGCTGCGGCGATCAGCGAGGGCCGCTTTGCCGAGCAGGTGGTCGGCGTCGAACTGAAATCCCGTAAGGGAACGACGACCTTCGACACTGACGAGCATGTCCGGAGTGATGCGACACTGGAGTCGCTGGCGAAGCTTCGGCCAGTCTTCGATCCGCAGGGCACAGTGACGGCGGGTAATGCCTCCGGGTTGAACGACGCGGCGGCGGCGGTCGTCCTGATGGCGGCTGACGAGGCCGAGGCTCGTGGGTTGACGCCGATGGCGCGGCTGGTCGGTTACGAGTTCGCTGGCGTCGAGCCGGCCTATATGGGGATCGGGCCGGTTCCGGCGGTGAAGAAACTTCTGGACCGCACCGGGCTCTCCGTGGCCGACCTGGATGTGATCGAGTTGAACGAGGCGTTTGCGGCGCAGGCGATCGCTGTGATGCGCGACCTCGATCTGCCAGCCGATAAGACGAATCCAAACGACTCAGGCATCTCGCTCGGCCACCCGATTGGCGCGACTGGCTGCATCCTGACCGTCAAGGCACTCTATGAGTTGCAACGAACAGGCGGGCGCTATGCGCTGGTGACGATGTGCATAGGTGGCGGTCAGGGCATCGCAGCGATTTTCGAGCGTATGGCGTGATGCGTTTTGCCCGGCGCTCCTCACCGAATGTCATCTACTGCGATGTCGTTAGAGGAGAATCATATGGCAAACGTTCTTGTTGACGTGTTCCGGCACAACACCTGGGCGAACGAGCGACTGCTGAATGTGTGTGCCGGGCTGGATGACCGATATCTCGACGCGACTGGCGATGGGACCTTCGGGAGCGTACGCAACACGCTGGTCCATCTTCTTGGCGCACAGGGCCGCTACGTCCAGACGTTGAACGGCGCGGCACCCGCGACGATGGTATCGGAGCGGGAACGATGGCCGGGATTTCCGACGCTACGGGCGAGCGCAACCGAAACCAATCGGGCGCTCGAAACGATCGCTGAGCATGCTGATTCACTGGGCGTGGTTGAGCGAGAGTGGAATGGCGAGATCATCGAACTGCCTGTCTCGCTTCTGCTGACGCAGGCCATCAACCATGCGACCGAGCACCGCGCCCATATCAACACGATCCTGACGCAGGCAGGTGTCGAGCCACCGGGGCTTGATGGTTGGTCCTGGTATGCAACGGAGCGTGGATGATCCATCGCCATGCGCTGATCACTGCCTGCTGCCTCGTGACGCTCTGCCTGCTTCCTTTGCGGGTGTCGGCCCACGATGGTGGAGACGACATCGCGTGGGTGGAACTCAGCGGCGGTCAGTCGGACGGCGAGGCGACGATGCAGGTTGCGGTCACCGAACTGGCGGTCTGTGACCAGGTCGAACCGCTGCGGTTGGTAGGCATACGCGCCGAGCTTGAAGTGACCGGCACGCTCGACCGAGTCGAGCCATGTCGATTCGAGGGATCGATCGCGTTGCCGGAATCCGGCCGCTGGATGGTGACTGCCCAATTCTCCTACGACAGCCGTGAGGCGGAAGTGACGATGCCAGTCGGCGTGACCGACACGCCGCAGGAGTTCCAGCGAGGCGACTGGCTCCATGCTGTCGGCGATGAAGAATCCGGATGGACAGCCAACCGGATTCTGCTGCTAGCGCTGCTCGGTTTGGCGATTGGGGCGCTCGTCACCTTCTCCTACAAACGGGTTCTTTTCGTACGCCGTTCTGTCTAAACGGGTTGCTCGATCCATGCTGAACAACCCGACCTCGAACGTCGATCTGCCGCTGCTTCATCCGTAGCACATGCTCATGCGTATCTCAGAGTGTTGTCGCTCAACGCTGGTGCGGTTCGTGCGTGCCTTCGTTCTACCGATTGATCGTCGCCTTTGTGTTCGCGCTTACCGTATGCCTTTGTCGGCGCTGCTACAGTCCTAAGAAGGTAGCTCGCGAGCGCGCAGGAAAAGGCTTGCATGGACAGAACAACTGATTGAGGCAAGACAATACCACCTGCCTGATCACCGAACATCTGGGAATGGCCCCACGATGTCGCTGTGTTGGCGCATCTGATCGACTGGAGCATGTCAACCGATGAGTGGATCGACACGTGTTTCAGTGATCATTCCCACGTTGAACGAGGCAACGACGATTGGTGCTGCCTTGCAGCAGTTCGAGACCTTGCCAGGCTGCTGGGACGTTATCGTCGCTGACTCAGGTAGCCGCGATGGTACCCGTGCGATCGCAGCGACGTACCCGGGTGTGCGAGTGAAGACCGTGGAGCAGGGGCGCGGAGCCGGGATGAACGGTGGCGCGGCATCGGCAACGGGTGACATCCTGTTGTTTTTGCACGCCGATACGATGCTGCCGGACGACGCCTACGCCCTGGTTACCAACGCGCTCGTGGACAGGCGAGTCAGCGCGACTGCCTTCGAACTGCGGGTCGACCGGAACGACTGGCCCTACCGGCTCATCCCGCTTGCCAGCCGAATCCGTATACCTCTGCAACGGACGTTCTTCGGTGATCAGGCAATCGCTGTTCGCCGGGCCGATTTCGAAGAGATTGGCGGCTACCGTGAAGCACGTCTAATGGAAGATGTCGATCTGTCGAGACGCCTGCGCACACTCGGGCGATTGCGACTACTGAGGAAACCGGTCGTGACATCCGCTCGGCGATTCGAGCGCGGTGGTGTCGTCCGGACGCTGATGTTCATGACTGGGTTGCAAGTGTTGTACGCCTGCCGCGTTCCTGGTACGTGGCTATCCCGCTGGTATGAGTCAACCACCGAACCAGCAATCGTGCAACACGAATCGAGGAACCATGTCACGCAGATGGCGCACGATTGAACGAAAGGCGATGGTGCTGCTGGCGTTTGTCGTTATTGGCAGCATGGCATGCAGCCGAGCAGGTGACGGGACGGTCGTTGAGGCCGGGCAACCCCCAACGGTGACACCTGCGGCATTGCCGATCAGCGTTCCGGCACTCCCATTTGACGATAATCCGGACCCGGATCAATGCGGCATTCCAACGCCATGGGGCAACGATGATCCGGCATGGTTGACCGGCGTCTGGGAAGGCGAACTGATTCAGCCCGTGGTCTTTCTCTACGATAGCCACCTGCGGCGCGAAGTGATCGGGCAAATTCCGCATGGTGGGCGGGTTCAGATTCAGCTCTTCCAGTCCAACCCGGTGCTGCACTTCTACCGCGTTCGCTCGCTCGATGAGGACAATCCTCAGGAGGGATGGGTTCCCGCGCCATTCCTTTCGATGGAACCGGTACTGTGAGTCGCACGCACATCTATAGATCGTGATTGAGATCGTGATTGCCGGTGTTGACCGTTGCATGGGGGCTGGATAGCGGTGATCTTGCGCAATGAATTTCAGGAGAATTGATGACGACGACGATTGCACGATCTGACGCTCAACACGATACCGACCTGTCCTCGCTCCGCTTCGTGACGGAAGACGGCGACGAGGTGTCACCGGGAGACTGGCATGGATCGCCGGTGATCCTCGTCTTCCTGCGCTGGCTTGGCTGACTACCCTGCCTTGAGCATCTCGCGCAGTTGCGCGAGCGGGAAGCAGAACTGGAAGCGCACGGTGCGCGTGTCTTCGCGGTGACGTTCGAGTCGGCAAGCCGTGTCCGTGAGTATCGAGAGCGGGAGTCAACACCGTTCCCAATCCTGCGCGATCCACGGCGGGCGGGCTATCAGGCGTTTGGGATCGAGCGTCGCGATAATGCCATGAGCCTCTGGCGACCGAAAACGTTCTGGTATTACGTCAAGAGTACGTTACGGGGCAAGTTGCCGAAGGTTGCCCGTGTCGACCATTACCAGTTGGGTGGCGATGTGCTGCTTTCGTCGACTGGAGAGGTGTGCTGGGTCTACCGCAGCGAGGAGCCTGCCGACCGCCCGAGTATCAACAAGGTGATTGAAGAACTCGATGGTTGCCAACGCGATTGATGTCGCCGCGATGTCGGCGGATCTGTTCGGGTTCCCGATGCTGGAGCAGGCGGGGCCGCCGCGTTTTCTAGCACGCGGTGAGTACAGCCTGAATCATTTGGTCGACGGGGAGCATGGCCCGGTCGTTGTTCGACTTGTCACGGGATCGCAGATCGGGCTGGCATTGCCGGATCAGGTGCGCTACGAGGCGCGAGCGCTCGAATTGCTGGCGTCGTCTGGCCGGACCCCGCGACTGTTGGCTGTGCAGTCTGAACCGTTGAAACTCCCCTATCCGTTCCTGATCGAGACCTATCTTCCGGGTCGACCGCTCGACTACTCGACCGACCTCGTAGGGGCCGCTGCCTGCCTCGCCGCCATCCACAACGTTCCGGTCCCCGAACATCATGGGTTACAGGTCCATGCCCATCCTGGGCCGTCGATCGTGTCCGAGTCGAGGGATTGGGCGCGCGCATATCTCCAGTGGGATGATGCCCCGATCGCGTCGCGTCGGGCACTGGAACAGGCGTTCCCGGTCGTGGAAACCGATCTGCAGCAGGCCGCGGAGTTGTTTGCGGTTCCCGATCTCGTGCTGGTGAATTACGACGTCAACACGCACAACTTCATCGTCCTTGACGACGGTTTTGTTTCGCTGGTGGATTGGGAGAAGGCACGGGTGGCTCCTGCGGTTCAGGATCTGGCGCATTTCCTACTGCCGACGACGACACTCTGGCGCACCTCGACGGCGACACGGCTGACGGAGGCACAGGAGCGCAGGTTCGTCAATGCGTACCTCGCGGCTCGTCCGCAACCTGACCGTGGAACGTTTCTGGCGCAACTTGGTGTGATGAAGCGGTTGATCGCGTTGCGGGCGGTGTCGTGGTGCTCCTGGGCTGTTCAGGCGGATGCTCGTGGCGAACGGGCGATTTCCAACATGGAGACGCTGGATCGCAGTAGGATGTACTTGGAGCCAGGGTTTCTGGAAGCATTGTTCGGCCTTTGATGTGGAACGTAGGACAACGGTTTGGACGAGAACGGGATAACGACCGACGCTCATTCCGACATCGAGCGTGAACTGTCACCGTTGCGGGTTCCCTTCGCCGGGGACCGCCCAATTGCCCACAACCCGAATGTCCGTGACAGGACACCTCCGCCATACGACATCGTCGGCGATATCCACGGCTGCATCGACGAGTTCTGCGAACTGCTCGATACCCTCGGCTACCTCGTTGACCGCGATACGAACGTCGTCCGGCATCTGCAAGATCGGACGCTGGTTTTTCTCGGAGACCTCAACGATCGTGGTCCGGGCAGTATCCGTGTCTGGAAGATTGCGCTGGCGTCAGTCAAGGCCGGGACGGCGCTGTATGTGCCGGGCAACCATGACAGCAAATTTGCTCGCTGGCTGATGGGACGCGATGTGCGTCTCAACCACGGGCTGAAGGAAACGGTGCTGGAACTGCTCGATCTCCCTGGCGGGGAGCCGCGCCATCTTGGTCGGCAACTCGGCAATCTGCTGGCCGACTCTCCTCCATATAAAATCCTGCACGGCGGACGGTTGGTCGTCGCCCATGCTGGGCTCGAGGAGTGGATGATCGGGAAAGTGACCGGTGAAGTGAGTGCCTTCACGCGGTTTGGCGAGAAGACTGGAGAATTCTCCGAGTACGGCTTCCCGATTCGCCGCGACTGGGCCGCCGACTATCGTGGCAAGGCGCTCGTCGTCTACGGTCACACGCCGACACCTGTCCCGGAGTTTCGCAACAACACGATCAACATCGACCAGGGTTGCGCCTTCGGCGGGATGCTGACGGCCCTGCGCTACCCCGAGCGGGAGCCAGTCTCTGTTCGAGCGCGCCGGGTCTACGCGGAACCATCGATGGACCGGCGGTAATCGA
>JBGSWU010000264.1:0-5469 GCA_041751795.1 Thermomicrobiales bacterium | reverse complement strand
GAACGAGCGTTCCGTAAATCGTATGAATCCACTGATGGTCGTATCGGAGGCAGCGCATGAATATTGCCCGTCGCCGCGGCTGCCCGACCGACGGGGAGTTGCGTCTAGCGATACAAGAGGATTGTTCGGTAGAATCCGCGGTTCAGAGTCACCTTGACAGTTGTGGATCGTGTCGTCAGACGTTCCACGCGCTGAACGACGCTGCGACAACATCGTCGCACGCACTGTCAGCCCTGACATCGGAATCAACCAGCGTGAACGTTGATATGGCGTACGCGAGGTTCCGGTCAGCAATGGCCACACAATCACAAAGAGAAGTTTCGGGAGGACGAATGAGGCAGTTATTTGAGCGGCGATCGATGCGGACAGTATCCGCATTCGTCGCGATAATCGCGGTCGTTTTGACCGTATCACTATCACCAATGCGAACGGTTGCTGATGATTTCCTCAACCAGTTTCGCGTTCAGAAGTTCGCCGCAGTTACGATTCCGATGGACATGATTTCTCCGATTCAGTCGGCTGCGCTCAGCGGGCTGACAGACGCGGACAAGCAGCGCCTTGAAGAAGAGTTCAACAAGCTCGGCGCGTTTGACACGACCTTCCCGTACGACAAGGACAGCCTTCCGGCTCCGGTGACGCTCGACGAAGCAGAAGCTCAGTTCGGCGACATCGATGCGCCGGATGATCTGCCGGACGGCTTTGATGCGGTTCCGAATGCGTACCTCACTGAGGCTGGCTCGGCGTCGTACGCGCTGAATACCGCAAATGCGCAGGCACTCATCGACTCGCTCGGGCTGCCGATTTACTCACTGCCAGACGCTGATGTGTTTCCAACACTAGAGTTCACTGCCAACGTATCGGCTGCCGCGATCCTTGAATACCAGGACGCCGACGGTAAGAAGATCATCGTCGGCCAGATGGCAAGCCCAACCTTGGACATCCCTGAGGGTGTCAATATGGATGACTTGCGTGAGGAGATCCTGCGATTCCCTGGCCTGCCAACCGACCTCGTCGCGCAACTGCGCTCGATCGAGGATTGGGAAACAACGCTGATCATCCCGATTCCAGAGGGTGCAACCAGCGACGACATCACGATCAACGGCGAACCAGGTTTGTTGATCGAGCATGCGCTGGGTAGCGCAGTGCTATGGGAAAAGGATGGCGTTCTCTACGCCGTCATCGGCCAGGCATCGGACGATGAAATTCGAAAAGTCGCCGATTCGATGCAATAGCCCACTCCCCATGAGCGGCGGGTTTTGACACGGCCCGTCGGCTCAATCACCTCCCCCCTTTGATGCCGCGGACCGTTTTTCGACGGTCCGCGGTCTCAACACTGTTCCGCTGATACTTGAGACGGCATCATGAGCGCGATTCAGTATCACGGTCGTCCAGACCCCATCGGTCGGGTACTCCGAGGAGATGAACATTGTCGTCTGAACTTGCCAGTCCCCCGATCGATGATCCGGTGGAAACGACCGCAACAGGAACTGCCTCGGACGCCGCGCTTGCCGTAGAAACGCGCTCGTTACGCAAGGTATATGGCCGCTCCGTCGCCGTCGCCGATCTCTCTCTATCGGTCCGCAGGGGTGAAGTCTTCGGTTTTCTTGGCCCGAACGGTGCCGGTAAAACGACGTCGGTCAAGATGTTGATGGGACTGATCAGCCCTACGAGTGGCGAAGCACGATTACTTGGGCGGCCACTCGGTGAGCGAGAAGCGAAACGGAAGATCGGGTTTCTGCCGGAATTGTTTCGCTTCCACGACTGGCTCAGCGGCGAGGAGCTTCTCGACTTCCACGGCAAACTCTATGGGATGAGCGCGCGAGAACGACGCCGCCGGATTCCAGAGGTACTCGAACTCGTCGGGCTTGCTCATCGCCGAAAGGATCCGATTCGTTCGTACTCAAAGGGCATGCAGCAGCGGGCCGGACTTGCACAGGCATTGCTGAACGATCCTGACGTCGTGTTTCTCGATGAACCGACGTCGGCGCTCGATCCGATGGGGCGGCTGGAGGTTCGCAACATCATTCGGACGCTCCGCGACGCCGGAAAAACGGTCTTCCTGAACTCTCACCTGCTGTCCGAAGTCGAGATGATCTGCGATCGCGTGACGATCATCAATCGCGGTCAGGTCGCCGCAACCGGGACGATCAACGATCTCGTGAGACGTGAACCGATGGTCGACATCGTGATTGGCGTTGGAACGAGGGATGTTGACGCGTTGTTTCGACAGCACGGTGTTGTCAAGGACGTGGAGCAGACTACCTCAGGAAGGACAACGGTGCGGTTGACACTCTCGGGCGACGAGGCGATTGCCCGGGTCGTTGAGGATCTCGTTCGAGCAGGCGTCCAGGTATTCGCCGTTACGCCATACGGACTGACACTGGAAGAATTGTTTTTCGAGATCGTTTCGGCAGACGGTCGGGAACTGGAACGATGACAACGCTACTCATTGCTCGCTTGACGTTCGACGAGGCTTTGCGAAAGAAGATGATCTGGGCAGTGCTGCTGTTAAGTGCTGTCTTTCTCGCCTTATACGCCTTTGGATTCCAGATTCTTCGAGAAGACATTGTGGAGTTCGATCGGGCGCGTGGTGGTGTGCCGAATGACGCCCTCCCGTACGATGTGCAGGCGAGCGCGATGGTGCTGCTTGGCTTGTACACGGTGAACTTCCTTGCGGGAATCATGACGATCTTTGCTGCAGTCGGAGCGATTGCGGGCGAAATCGAATCAGGGACGCTCCACGCGGTCATTCCAAAGCCACTTGCACGCTGGGAGATCATCGCTGGAAAGTACCTTGGATTCTTCGCGATGATCGCCGTCTACCTGTCGCTGATGGTTGCTGGCGTCATTCTGGTATCCCGTTTCATCGGCGAGTACACGCCGCCGAATATTCTCAAGGGTCTGGCATTATTGATCCTCGTATCGGGGATACTTCTCAGTCTCACGATGCTGGGATCGACAATCTTCTCGACGATGGCGAATGGCGTCATCGTGTTCATGCTGTATGGAATGGCCGTGACGGGTGGACTTGTCGAGCAGATCGGGAACGCGCTCGATAATGACACGATGGTGACGATCGGCATAATGACAAGTGTCATCGTTCCGAGCGACAGTATTTGGAAACTGGCCTCGTACGTCGTGCAACCATCCGTGGCCGTCAACCTGATCGGCCCGAATCCGTTTGGGACGTCTGCGCCGCCGAGCGATTTCGCTGTGCGATATGCAATCGTCTACTGCGCTACACTCGTTGCGACATCGATGCTGGTGTTCCGGCGTCGCGATATTTAACATCAGGATGCAGTGCGGGAAACCCGTCTGCTCTCAATTGTCTGACTGTGCAGCGGTCCGGAGGTAGTATGGCGGTTACGAGCGATCTTGAGATCATACAGATTGCGGCGGGGCCGATCGAAACGAACGCGTTTCTCGTGATGGACCCTGAATCTGGCGACGCGCTGATCATCGACGCGCCGCCAGATGTCGAAATCGAACTGGACAGCGATATCGTCGAACACGGTGTTCGCCCAGTGGCTCTGGTGCTGACCCATACCCACTGGGACCACATCGGCGACGTTGCTGCGCTCGTCGATCGCTTCGCTGTGCCGGTACTGGTTCATGAGATCGAGCGTGAACGTGTCGAACGGCCATCAGGTGGTCCGATTGACATCAAGCCCGCGAAGGTGAGCCGTACGTTGTCCGAGGGTGACGAAGTCGTCCTGGGCCGGCACACGTTCGCCGTCATGCACACCCCGGGTCACAGCCCCGGTCAGATTTCGCTGTACAGCGAGGCTGACGGCGTAATGTTCGGTGGAGATACGCTTTTCCCGAACGGGTACGGTCGGGTTGATATCCCCGGTGCGAGTGAAGACGCGACGTTAGCGACGATTCGCCGGCTTCTGACGCTGCCTGATCAGGTCCGAGTCTATACCGGCCACGGGCTGTCCACGACGATCGGCAAGGAGCGGCCGTGGATGGAGCGGGTCGATCAGACCGGTCGGCTACTGTAGTTCACCACTCGTCGACACCGCCGTGGTTTGGATCCGCAACCCGAGCGAACAGGCATTTTTCGCGAATCGTGGGAGTCAGCGCGCCGTCACATCTGTTGGCGGCGCGACAATTCCGTTAGAGATCGCGTACAGCACAGCCTGGGTCCGGTCTCGAACGCCGATCTTCTGAAATAGGGCGCTGAGGTTGTTCTTGACCGTGCTTTCAGCGAGATCGAGTTCCTGGGCGATCTGGCGGTTGTTGTGTCCCTTGACAAGGAGCTCGAGGAACTGCTGTTCGCGGGACGAAAGTTGCTGACGCGCTTCCCCTGGTGTGCGATTGAGAAGTCGCTGGAACTCGCGCATCAGCACGGCGCCGAGCGCAGGGTCGATTGCGGAACCACCTGCGGCAGCAAGGCGAATGGCGCGGATGACTTCGTCAGAACGTGTGTTCTTCAGCAGGTAGCCTTTTGCCCCGGCGCGGATGGCATGGATCGCGTACTCGTCATCGGCATACATCGTCAGGACAATCACCGGCGTCCCGAGGCCGCGAGCCTGGATCGATTCAGTCGCCTGAATGCCATCCATCTCCGGCATGCTGATGTCCATCAACACCACATCAGGGCGATGCTTTTCAACCAGGAAGACGGCTTGTTTGCCGTCGCTGGCTTCGCCGACGACGGTGATGTCCTCGACTGATTCGAGAAGTTGCTTCAACCCCTCGCGAAACAGATCGTGATCGTCAGCAATGACCACACGTAGCATGACTGGTCTGTGTCCTCACCGTTGCTCGGCTGGGGTTTCAGTTCCCCGCCATCGCGTCTTCGTCGCGCGCGCGTATCGTCGTCGTCGTTGGTCGCGGACCTGCCTCGGCGGCTGCCAAACCACTGCTGTCATTGAAAGATGTAATGGCTGGTAATAGCAATGGCAGATACGCTTCGATCTTTGTGCCTTTGCCGGATTCAGAGTCGATATGCAGCGTTCCGCCGAGATCTTCGGCGAGTTCGCGCATGATCTCCATTCCAAAATGACCATTTGGTCCAGTATTGCCCGGCATTCCGATGCCGTCGTCTGTCACGTATAGTCGTAGTTCATCGTCGGCCCGCCGCACTTCCAGCCTGACTGATTGGGCATTCGCGTGCTTACGTACATTCTGGATCGCTTCCCGAACGATGCCGACGACCGCTCGTTCGAGTTCAGGTACCAGTTGAACACCGGATATCTGCTTGAAGTCCACCTCAAAATCCGGCGAATCCGGAGCTGGATGACTGACAAGTGCGCGCAGCTGACCAGTGATTCCCCTGCGGGCCGGTGTTGGACGACGAAGTTCTCCGATTGTTCGCCGAAGCTCGGTGATCGCGCGGTCGAGCAGTTCGTGGGCTGCCTGTAACTCACCCGACACCTGCGCGGGGTTCGTCGCAAGATATTTGTCCGCCAACTCGATCTTAAGGTTGACGTACGCCCGGTCCTGGACGACGTTGTCGTGTAA
>JBGSWU010000263.1:0-7703 GCA_041751795.1 Thermomicrobiales bacterium | reverse complement strand
TTATCGGGATGATTACACCGGCGTCGATTCGTCTGGTCGTTCCACGAGTTGGTGCCGCTGGATCGTCGGCCGGAACGATCTACGCCCTCGGCACGGTCGGGTCGCTGCTTGGCACATTCTTACCCGTCATCGTCCTCATCCCACGGATTGGCGTTCGCAACACGTTCCTGTCGATGGCTGCTGTCGGTCTGGCAACAGGCGCACTCGGCTTCACCAGCCTTGTTCGCGATACGACGACCAAGGTGGTTCCTGAGGCAGTTGAGACACCAATCGGCGAGCGGGTCACCCAATAGGTCGGCCGATCGACTGCGTCTCAACGAGATGCGCGCATCTGTCGTGTCACCCTGAACCGCAGTGAAGGATCTCTCCGCGTCTACATCAGCCAGCCGCCAACCAGTGGCGCAATAGGCTGCTGCCGTGGCGATCCCACCGGTCGGTCAAGGCCGGGAGATCCTACACCGCGGTTCAGAATGACAGGACGAGTGGTGCGGCCCTTCCCGATATCCCTCCACGTGCAGCGATGGGTCGTTGACCAACGTCCCGCTCCTCGCTAGCATGCACGGCACGCACTTGTCGCTTGCAGATGAGGAGGCTGATCGTGTCACAGATTCAGTTCACCGAGCAGGATGCGACGTCGCTGGTCGAGAAGATCACGGCGTTCACCGAAACACTGACTCCTGGCGAACAGGCCGCCTGGCAGGCAATCGAGCGGCATATCAGCACACTCGTTCCGACTGAGGATGAAGATGTCAGCGGCTACATGATCGCGCCCGATTCGGTCGGCGCGATGGCTGAAGCACACCAGCAAGGACTCCGCGATGAGGCCCAGCGGATCAGCGCTGGTCGATCATCTGGGCAACGCGAAAGTTTATGGCAACGCCTGATTACGACGTTGACGCCACCGCGGGGATGAACACCGCTGAACCATGGGCATCGCCTGTCTCGCGGTCATGACCGCGGGACAGGCACCAGGCTTCCAGGTCTCATGCCAAATACGACCTGATGGGCTGGATCGATCGGAGCAACATCGATGAACGATATCCACGCTGACTCCCGTCGTGACGCATGGACGAGTGGTGAGAGTTACGAATCCTATGTTGGCCGTTGGAGCGAGCAGGTTGCCGAGCGGTTCATTGCCTGGCTGGGGATGCCACCCGGTCGAGCATGGATCGACGTTGGATGTGGAACCGGGGCTGTGACGCGGACGATTCTTGCGATCGGTAACCCGAATCAGGTGGTTTCCGTCGACCAGTCCGAAGCATTCCTGCAATTCGCCCAGGCAGCCACGGGTGACGAGCGCGTGTCGTTCCGACAGGGTGATGCCCGGCAGTTGCCGGTCGATGCCGATGCATTTGACGCCGCGATTTCCGGGCTGGTGCTCAACTTCATTCCCGAGCCAGTCCGGATGGTGCGTGAGATGGAGCGAGTCGTCCGGCCCGGCGGGGTCGTCGCGCTCTACGTCTGGGATTACGCGGGCGAGATGCAGATGATGCGGCACTTCTGGAGGGCAGCGGTGGAAACGGATCCGGCGGCTGCCGACCTCGATGAGGGAAAGCGGTTTCCGATCGCGAACCTGACTGCGCTCCGTTCTCTGTTCGAGGAAACCGGTTTGCAGCAGATTGTGACCGATGTCATCGACATCTCCACCACCTTTGCAGATTTCGATGCGTTCTGGCATCCGTTCCTTCTCGGACAGGGGCCAGCCCCGACATACGTCCAGTCGTTGACTGACACGGCTCGTCAGGAGTTGCGTGAGGCGGTCCGGCGACGCCTGCCAATCCAGCCCGACGGCACGATCTCAATGATCGCTCGAGCGCTGGCGATCAAGGCCGTTGTCGAGTGATCGACTCGGTCCAGCGATTGAGTGACGATTGTATTCGTAGGAGAGGACTCACTTGTGCCCGAACTTCCGGTAATGCGGTTCGCTGTCGTTAGCGACTTGCACATTGGCGCGACGACGGCCAACCACTGGCACAATCGCTTCCTGACCGATGAGCCCGAGGCGACACTGGCGGCGACGGTCGACGCGATCAACGCTGAACAGTCTGACTTCGTGCTGGTCACAGGCGATCTGTCAGACACAGCTACTGACGCGCAACTCCGGCTGGCGCGCTCGACCCTCGATCGACTGGCCGCTCCATGGATCGTTTCACGGGGAAATCACGATCAGGCAGAATCAGGCGATAGCGACCAGTTCTGGCAGCTGTTCGGCGACCGGGCACTAGTTGGTCTGGTGGACGCAACGTCGCTTCCGGTGCCGGACGGTGTCCGCGTGCTAAGCCTCGATGCTGACTGGCGGACGGAGGATGGCCGGTGGCGTGTCTTCATTCCTGATGACGCCATTGACCAGGCCCTCGCTACGCTGACCCAGCAACCACCCGAGTTGTTGCTCGTTGCCTGCCACTTTCCATTCATTCGCCAGTCGGAGTACATTCGCTCGCGAGCAGCAGACGGCAAGAACGCCGGGACGCTCTGGGAGGGAGAGCAGGCGCTGGACCGGTTGACGACGTGTGCGGGGACAACGCTCGCCTTCACCGGACACCAGCACTTCCACCATATTGCAACCGGTGCGAACTGGCTGCACTGCACGACAGCAGCGCTGGCCGAGTATCCAGCCGAATTCCGCATCGTCGAGACTGGCCCATCAGGGGTTCGTATTCATACCCTGCCCGGCGCTCCGGAGATCGTTGCTGGTGCGCCAGTCGATGTCACCTGGGTGCATGGGCTCCCCGACGATCGCGATCTCCACTGGGGCGGATGAACGCGCGTTACCCCGTGATGTGCTGGATGTAGCGGATCGCCGAGCGTTGGACGACACCGTTTGCGTCGGCAACCACTGGACGCCCGAATGCGGCGTGGAGCCGCTCGAAGCGATAGGGTGCGATGGCATCGGCGATCCGGCGAACAGCGGTGGCGTTGAGCGGGACGAGGTTGGGATACGAGTACATGAATGAGACCCAGCGGTTGTCGGCGGCCACAAAGATCGTGTCTCCCGTGAAGAGTGCGCCCTGACCGTCGTCAGCACCCGCCCAGTGGAGCGCTGTACTGCCGGGATAGTGACCTCCGCAGCGGAGCAGCGTGGCACCGAGCAGCGGCTCAAACGTTTCTCCTGGCCAGAACTGAATTGCTGTGTCGTCTGGTCGCATGATCCACGGTTGATTGTCACGGTGGATATGAACTGGCGCATCGAACGCTCGGCTCCACTCAACAATCGTCGTGTGGAAGTGTGGATGTGAAATCGCAATGACTGCCAGCCCACCAAGCGACTGGATGCACTCGATTGTCTCGTCATCGAGCAGCGCCACGCAGTCCCAGAGGACGTTTCCAGCCGGAGTCTGAAGGAGATGGGCGCGCTGCCCGATGCCGAAGGATGGCTCGGTCTGGATCGTTATCAAGCCAGGTCCGACTTCATTGAAGACGTTGCGGTGCGTTTCGCGCAGGCGGTCCAGCGTCGTCCATGCTTGGCCGTTCGGGTTGATGTACTGCCGCTCGTCTTCACAGATCGAGCAACCTGCTGGAGGCTCGTCAGTGGCAGTGTACTGCGTTCCGCATGTCGTGCAGATGAAGTGCTGAGGCATAGGCATGGATGGCTCCTTCGTGATGCAAATGCTTTGGGAACGCTGCGCGACGAGGGCATATTGTGTCAACATCCTGGACGAGCAATCAGGAGCCAGTCGATCAGGTCTGCGATGACTGGAACCCGAATACTGGTAGGATGATCCGGGAGCAGATCGCTGGTTCCAGATCGTCGGCGTTGGCAATAGACAGGTTCACATGGTTTCGAGAATATCGTTCGCAATGCAGGCAACAATCACCACTCACGACCAATGTTGAACGCTGCAGAACGACGACGACATCTGACTCAGCCGGAATTCGCTTTGCGGCTGTTGATGTTGTTCGGTGGATTGTTCATCTTCTCGCTGGCGATGGCGCTCTCGTTGCAGTGTAACCTCGGCGCGGCGTCATGGACAGTCTTCCATGATGGCATCAGCCGGCAAACGCCGCTCTCGATCGGAATGGCCACGCAACTCGTCGGTCTGCTGATGCTCGGTGTTTCGTGGTTGGCAGGGATCCGGCCAGGTTTCGCGACCATTGCCAACATGGTGCTGGTCGGACTGTTCCTCGATCTGATCCTTTGGACAAACCTGATCCCGATGGCTGAAGCCTACGCAGTGCGTGTACTGATGTTGTTGGCTAGCATTGTTGTCCTCGGGTTGGCGTCGGCGCTGTATATCAAGGCGGGTTTCGGTGCTGGGCCAAGGGATTCGTTCATGCTGGCGTTGCACCGCCGGACCAGCCTTCGCATCGGCAAGGTGCGCTGGATGATGGAAGCGGGTGCCGTCGTCGCGGGAATCATCCTCGGCGGTGCGTTCGGCGTCGGCACGATCATCTTCGCGTTCCTCGTTGGGTTCTCGGTCGATTTCTTCTTCAACCTGCTCGGCGTACGGACCCAGTCGAAGCGCGACGTGGTCGCTATCGCACCACTGACGACCGATCAGGAGCCAGCTCGGTAGACAGCATTGGTCGTCGCTTGCCATACTAGCAGGCATGGATGTGCGCGACAGCGCATTGTTGGATGGGCGAGGGGTAGAGTCGATGAGCGCAAACGGTCAGCAGCAGGGCACCGATCCGAGTGCTGGAGTCGGGACTGGGACGGTGAATCTGGAGACCGGCGCCGGGGCAGCCGTCGAGCCAGATGAGGCAACTGAGCCAGCAGCGGCGAGTCCGGAAACGCTCGTTGCTCGGCTGGAGGCGATCCGCGCGCGGGTCATGCCGATTCTTCAGTCGATCAAGACAGAATACATTGGGCGCACGCGCAACGGCTACCCGACGATTGTCGATAACGTTCCGCGCGGTGGAGTGTTCGGCCTGACCCTCGATCCAGGCTGGGCTGTCTATTTCATGACCGATGGAAGAACTGTCTTCGCGGAACTCCACCAGACATCCCTGCGTACTGACACGCTCTCGATGGCAAACGTCGAGAAGTTTGCTGCTCAGCCAACGATCGACCAGCGCGAGATCGATGAGACTTGGCGGGACAGCGATTTCCGCAACTTCGTCTCCGAACTGCTGCACGGCTGGAACTACCAGCAGCTGCGGATCTATCGCGTCGATTCATAACCCCGTCGTCTCGTTCGGGCCTGCCCGGATCCAGATCACCCGACCCTGACTGTGTCTGGTGTGCTGTGCCGTCCCCAGGTTCAGGTTCAGGCAGGCCAATGACCCACCTACGCCGGCCCATGCAGATTTCGCGGCATCATTCCTGGATGGCGCTGCTGATCTCGCTCGTCCTCATCGTGCTGCCAGCCTGCATGGGCGATGACGAGGTTGACCGGGCATCGACGGTCGATTCGTCGGCGATACCCACAGCGATTCCGGCCACGGCAATGACAACGTCAACGATGGTAACGTCGACGGTGACACCAACGACGACCAGCGCATCACCGTCAATGACGTCAGCCAGCGCGACACCTGGCCGACCGGTTCCAACGATGCCGCCACTGTCACAGGTGCCGACTGCCACGCCAACCGCCAGGCCCGCAGCAAACAGAACGCCGGGAACATCAGGTGCCCCGCTGCCGATCCCGATAGGGCAGGAAGAAGACCTGCCGGATGTCGAACTGACCTACGCGATCGACGCGCAATTGCGCGACTTCGACAGCGGGATCGTCGATGCATTGAGCGTGACAACGGTGACGAACCAGGGCTCGACGCCACTGGACCGTCTCTTCTTTCGTATCGCACCGGCCCATTTCAACGAGTTCAGTTTGAATGATCTGACCCGCGATGGCGTCGGGATCGAGACGATTGCATCCGACAACGGCACAACACTTGAGGTCATCCTCGACCCTCCGCTCGCGCCTGCAGCAACGACCGAGTTGCGCTTCGATTTCGTTGTACCGCTGCGAGACACCGGCGACGGCTTCGCGTCGATCGGTCGCGATGGCGCGGTTCTGCGGCTTGGTGTCTGGTACCCGATGATCTCGAACGACGATGGCTACCCACCACTGCTCGACCCACCGTACACGCTGACTGCTCATTACGAGGTTCGATTTACCGCGCCGTCCGATGTCGTCGTTGCGGCATCAGGCGAGTTGGCAGGTCCACCAGCGACTCGTGGGGATGACGTCACCTACACCTTTGCCCTCGCCAATGGTCGTGACTTCGCGTTGATGCTTTCACGTGAGTATGAGATCGACGAACGGACAACGGCATCCGGTATCGTCGTCCGGCAATATACGCTGGCGTCCGGCTATGGAATCTCGGACGAGACGCGGACACAGATCCGCGACCGCGCATTCGACGTCGCCGAGCGGGCACTGGCTGAGTTTGCGGACAACATCGGGCCGTACCCGTGGCCGTCATTGTCGCTCGTCGAGGCTGGACCGGGGCTGGGCGGTGGGATTGAGTACACCGCGCTGACGATTATTTCCTATGATTCCGGCGCGTTGGAGAACCTGGTCGCGCACGAGATCGCCCACATGTGGTTTTACGCGGCGATTGGAACACGGACACAGGACGATCCCTGGATCGACGAGGGTGCGGCAACCTTCCTCGGCAATGGCATTTCTGGCGGTAGCTACGCTGCGTCCAGCGACCGTGGGGAGATCAATTACGTCGCCCCGTTGGACAGCAGCATCTTTGACCTGACCGGATTCAACGGTGGTGAATGGGTCGCAGCCGTCTATACGCAGGGTGGTTCATTCTTCGCCGATGCCTACGTCACGATGGGAGAGGACGCCTTCTGGACGGCGATGGCTGCTCTCTACACGACTCAAGTCTTCGAAATTGCAACCCCGTGGGAGGTACTGACGGCCCTCCAGTCGTACAGCGGCGTCGACCTGAGCCCGGTCTTCGAGCGCTACTTCACCTATCCGTGGCTCGATGCGGTGGAATGATACAGAGAACGGGGTGGGTCAGTTGATCCACCCCGTCACCTGGCTCGCGAGCGTTGACGTTAGTCTTCGAGAATCCAGGTGTCCGTCGATCGTGACCAGCTGGACAGTTCGTCAGGGCTGAAGAAGAGGTTGATTTCGCGAACGGCGCTCTCGTCCCCGTCCGACGCGTGGATGAGATTCCGGCCAATCGAGATTCCGAACTCGAAGCGGACGGTGCCGGGAGCTGCCTTCAGCGGGTCGGTCGCGCCAATTGTGTCGCGGACGGTCTGAAAGGCGTTCGGCCCTTCGACAACGCCGACAACGACCGGGGCTGAGGTGATGTATTCCACCAGCTTGGGATAAAATGGCTTGTCCCGCAGGCCGGCATAATGCTCCTCGGCCAGTTCCCGGCTCATCGTGATGAGTTTCATCCCGACGAACTTCAGTCCTCGCCGCTCCAGTCGGCTGACGATCTCCCCAATCAGCCCACGCTGCACGCCGTCGGGCTTCACAATAATCAACGTTCTGTCGTTACTCGCCACGGTTAATCCTCCCCATTCCGCCAGTCAATCTCTCAATCGATCGGCCTTGAACGGTACCAGCCTGGTGATGGATGTATC
This sequence comes from Thermomicrobiales bacterium, assembly GCA_041751795.1. GTDB lineage: Bacteria > Chloroflexota > Chloroflexia > Thermomicrobiales > CFX8 > JBBECJ01. The sequence continues at coordinate 205 of JBGSWU010000263.1, read as the reverse complement.
CACCATCAGGCTGGTACTGGACTGGTTGATTGTCTGGTCAGACTGCCAGCGATGCCTCGATGTCGTTGAGGTGTTGGCTCATCAGGCCGGTGACGGCTGATTGGGACACTTCGCTGTCGGTGAGGAGGATGAGGCGCATGTCGTCGCCACGTAGGACGTGGAGTGTTCCGCTACTCGTTTCGTCGGATGAGTAGGGGTGATCGTC